>JADGPC010000225.1 GCA_017882645.1 Streptosporangiales bacterium
CCGGCCCGGGTCGTGCCAGGTTCGGCCGGGCACCGGCCGCGGCCGGCGTGCGGCGCATCCCGCACGACCAGCCACGGCTGGTTTTGTTCCATAACTAACCACCGCCCGCGCCTGCAGGCGGGCAGCCTCGCGTCAGTGCCCGTAGACGGGCACGACCATCGCGCGGGCGATGGTGTGGAAGCGGAGGTTGAAGCCGGCCACCGCCGGGGAGACGTCGGAGCCGATCCCGAGCGACTCGGTGTCCAGCGCGTGCACGGCGAACACGTACCGGTGCGGCGGTTCGCCTTCCGGGGGCGCGGCGCCGCCGAAGTCCTTGGACCCGTAGTCGTTGCGAACCGAGAAAGCGCCGACCGGCAGGCCGTCGCCGTCCGCCGCGCCGGCGCCGGACGCCAGCTCGGTGACCGAGGCCGGGATGTCGAGCACCAGCCAGTGCCAGAACCCAGATCCCGTCGGCGCATCCGGGTCGTAGCAGGTCACGGCGAAGCTCCTGGCCTCGGCCGGGAAGCCGCTCCAGCGCAGCTGCGGTGAAATGTTCTGGCCGCTCATGCCGAAGCCGTTGTATACCTGGTTATCGCCCATCTGCTGGTCCTGCGCGACGTCGTCGCTCTCGACGGCGAACGAAGGCACCTGCGGCATGAAGTCGTAGGGCAGCGGAGCCCTGTCGGACATAGATCCTCCTAGCGCGAAATCGTTTCCAACACGTGCCAGTCTGGTTGACAACGTTACTTCCGCGACGCGACGCGCCGCCAGCCGAGCCGCGATCCGAAAGGATTCCCGGGTCGGCGTACCGTGGCTGGCTGGTGATCGGCGGGCAGCGAGAAAGGCGGAGCAGCAACGTGACGTTCAGCCGCCTGGCCAGGACGCCGGCGCCGCGCGCAGCGCTCGCGATCCTGCTGGCCGGGGTGATCGTGACCGGCAGCATTGCCGCGCGGATAGGTTCCGCGTCCTGCCGGGGGAGCCGGAGCCAGTGCTCGGCAGGCGGGGTGGTGCGCTGGTCGCAGCCGCTGCCCGGCTCCTGGATCGCCGAGAACGGCGTCGAGGGAACCGTCGTCAGCCAGGGTCAGGCCTACGCCGCTGCCAGCGACGAGGCGGCGGTGATCGGTTTCGGCCTGACCGTGCGCGCCTATGACCTTGCCAGCGGACGGCGCCGCTGGTCGGAGACGCTGACCGGCCTGCCCGCCGGATCGGCCATCGTCGCCGTGCGGGCCTGGCACGGGGTGGTGACGGTGGGGGTCAGCCCGGCGAGCGCCGTCGGCGCGGCCGGCGGGACCGGTCCGCCTGGTGCGGCCGGTGCGGCCGCCGCGGCCGCACCCAGGCAGGAGATCGTGCTGAACTCGGTAACCGGCCGGCAGCTCAGGATGTTTCCAGCGGCCGGCTCGGGCGGCGCCGTCAGGGCCAGCCTGCGGCGCACCGTGATCGTCGGCCAGACGTCGGTAGCCAGCTATGCGAACGCGACCGGGAAAGCTGTCTGGCGCGACCCGACCGGCCCGGCCGAGCAGGCCTGGCTGGTCGCCGGGCGGAGCGGCTACGTGACGGTCTCGGCGCGGGGCGAGGTCGGCACGGCGCCGGTGACGGCGGTCAGGCAGATTGACCTGCGTTCGGGGGCCGAGCGGCTGATCCGGGGGCGCGGCGGTTCCTTCGACGGGCGGCTGGCCGCAGTGGTGGCCGGCATCCTGATCTTCTCGGGCAGTTCGGGCCTGCGCATGTACAGCACGGCCGGCGGCCAGCAGACCGGCCAGCGCCCGGGTGCCGTCGTCGAGGGCGTCGATCCGGTGCTCGGCATCCTGTACGCCGACATCCGCGGCACGCTGACCGGCATCGACCCGGTGACCGGGCAGGACGCGCCCGGCGCCGGCGCCGCGATGCCCGCCGGCATCTACAGCGTGCGGGCCGGGGTGGGGCTCGGGCTCGACCCGGGCGCCGGAGGCTCGGCCTGGGGATACAGCATCGCGAAGCGGCAGTTCGTGTGGACGGCGAAGTCGCAGCCGTGGCCGCATTTCTTCGCCGCCCCGGCTGGCCTTGGAGGCGTCGATGCCGGCAGCGGGATGGCGCTGCTGGTGACGTGCGGCGCAACCGGCCAGGCGGTGCGCGGAGCCGTGATCGGCGCGGGCGGCCGGCAGTGCCTGCGGCCCAGGCTGGTGGCGATCGGCCCCTGGGGACCCAGGTCGTGACGCCAATGCCGGCCAGCCCGGGCGGCGCTGGAAAGTTGGGCTGCACAGGTCCGGCGCGTAGCCTAGATCGGGCACAATGTGCTTCGAGCGCCTGTAGCTCAGCGGATAGAGCGGCTGCCTTCTAAGCAGTTGGTCGCAGGTTCGAGTCCTGCCAGGCGCGCCATATAGGTTCACCTCCGGGGATTCAGTGCCTCCGCAGGAGGCGCGCGATGCCTAGATGACCGGCCCGAGGAGCTGTCGGACCGCGCGATTGCCGGTGGGCTTCGGCGGCGAACCCTTCCGCTGTCACGTCCGGTACCCAGATCTGCACCGGCCTCAGGCCCTGTGCGCGTAGTCGCTCCCGGTGCGCACGGACCCGTCGGCGCGAGCTGATGTCAGCCATCACGCGACCGTCAGCGCCGCTGCCTTTGTACTGGTTGCCGGATTCCGGCTAACCTCGCTGACATGCAGTTCGAAGAAGCGCGGCGGGCAGGATAGGGAGCGCGGTCATGAGCGAGACTACGCAAGAGGAAGCGTTGCGCCACGCGGATGCGCTGGTGGGCCAAGCGCTGAGAGAGACGGAAGCTCGCTGCGCGGTGCTGGGGCAGTACATCAACGACTGCGAGAACAGGGGTTCAAAGACCGCAGCCTGGAGCGAGGCCCTCCGCGAACTTCATGCGCTGCACGGCTACCGCAGAGAGCTCATGCGCAGGCGCAGCCTGATTCAGCAAGCCCTCGATTGCCCCGTGGGCGAATGCCCGGCGAAGGCGCCGCTGACGCCTCCGCCGAGCCGGGCCGTAGATCGGACTCAGCAACAGCTTCAGATCCGAGCACGTCGGCGGCGGTCATGAGGCCCCGCCGCCTATTCTGATCGGCTTTTGCCGACCGCCGCGCATGGTGCCGCGGCGGACGGCGGTCTCGTACGTCTTAAGAGAACGAGGTGTCCGCCATGATGCGCCGCAGGGTGCGCTGGCCCATCAGGCTCATGGCCGGGTTGCTCTGGACGTAATACCAGACCGCTCCCATCGACTGCTCGAAGGCCCAGGCCTGGCCGCGTTCCCACTCGAGATCCCCGCATGCCAGGTCGTCGCGGAGCACCTGCCGCGGGCCGCCTTCGAGCAGATGCCAGGCCGCGACGAGGTCCAGCGCGGGATCAGCCGGGCCCATGCCGCCGACGTCAAGGACGCCAGCCAGGCGACCGCGGGAGACGAGCACGTTGCCGGGAATCAGGTCACCGTGAGTCATCACGTCACCGGCACTGCGGGGGAGCACTCGCAGGGCAGCCCAGATGCGCCGGAGCCGGGGGACATCCAGGATCTGCTCGCTGCGCTCGAAGCAGGTCTGCATCCACTCGTCGTGCGACCGTAGGTCGCCGCCCCGGCCCGTTCCGCTGAAGGCCCGGCCGTCAGTGTCGATCGCGCGTACCCCGCGGATGAAGTCAGCCAGGTCATGGGCGAACCCGACGGATTCGCCCGGGTCCTCGTCCGTGGCGACAGTCCCTGGCAGCCAGGTCTGTACGGACCACGGAAGCGGGTAGCCCGCGCCGGGCTCGCCCAGCGCGACGGGCTTGGGCGTGGGAAAACGGGTCCGGCCGAGCAGCGCGCGGGCCGCCCGGGCCTCGGACTCAAGCCACCGCCAGGCCGACCCGACATCCCGGGGCTCAAGGGGGAACCGGGCCAGGAACTCCTCGCCGATCCGGAACAGCGCGTTGACCGTCCCCTGCGAACCGACGGCCCGGACCGGCCGTCCCCGCCACTGGGGGAACTGATCATCCACCAGCTCGCGCACCGTCTCGGCAGAGACCGTCAGCTGGCCGGCATGCATGTCCACACCGGAAGCATCACGCGTCCCGATCTCCGGCCGCGACCTGCCCCCGGGTTCCGGGCTCCGCCGCGGGCGGCGACTTCTTGCCAGCGGACATGATGGGAGTCATGAACAGCGAGAGCAAGGCCGAGGTGACCGCCCTGGCCATCAACGTCGCCATTCCTGAGGCGCTGCAGTGGACCGACACCCGGCGCGGTGAGACGTTCACGCTGACGACCCCCAGAACGAGCACCCACCACGGGTCACGCGTGAATGGGCGGCCGCCTCTCAGCCCACGGAGCGGCCTGCTCGAGTTGACTCGCCAGCCTGACCAGGATGTCCTCCCGGCCGTATCCGGCCACCAGCTGCACCCCTACCGGCAGGTCATCCGGCGTCCAGTGCAGTGGCAGGCTCACCGCGGGCTGGCCGGTCATGTTGAACTGCGCCGTGTAAGGGATGAAGCTGGCGATCCGCCGGCCCTCGGCCGCTGGCCCCGCTGCGGTGAACCAGCCGAGCTCAGGAGGCGGCGCGCCAAGGGTCGGAGTGACCAGCACGTCGAAATCCACCCACCAGCTCGCCATTCTCCTGGCCCACTGACCGAACCACTGCCGGGCCTCGAGGTACTCAACGGAGCCGAGTGCCCGGCCGGCCTGCCGGTAGGCGGCGTTGCGCGGCTCGATCTCGTCGTCGCCGATGGGCCGGCCCAGTGCGGCCTCGAAGGCACGGAAGGTCGCCTCGGTGTCGGCGGCGATGATCGCGGCAAAGCGCGCGCCGAATTCGTGCTCGAACATTGCCACCGGCCACGACTGCGTCACGTGGTGGCCGAGCGACTCGAGCAGCCGGGCGGCCCCGGCGACGGCGGCGCGGCACTGCGGGTCGTCGAGGAACCGCTCGTCCCCGGCGTTGTCGACCACGCCGATCCGCAGCTGGCCGGGGTCGGTGCCGACCTCCCGCGCGAGCGGCCGGCGCAGCGGCGGCGCATAGTAAGGCTCCCCGGGCATCGCCGCACTGATCACGTCCAGCACGCCCGCGGCATCGCGAACCGTCCTGGTGACCGATCCGTCGATGGTGCCTCCGGCCCACCCTTCCCCGGTCAGCGGGCCCTGGCTCACCCGGCCGCGGGTCGGCTTGAGCCCGACCAGGCCGCACTCGCTGGCCGGGATGCGGATGGACCCGCCGCCATCATTGGCATGTGCGACCGGCACCATGCCGCTAGCCACCGCGGCGGCCGACCCGCCGGAGGAACCGCCAGTTGAATGACCCGGGTTCCACGGGTTGCGGGCGGCCGGGAAGCTCATCGCCTCCGTCGTGACAGTGGTGCCGAATTCCGGCACGTTGGTGCGGCCGACGGCCACGAATCCGGCCGCCTGAAACATCTGGGCCAGGAAGGAAGTCACCGGCCAGGCCACGTCACGCAGTGGGCCGATGCCGAATGCCGTGGGCTCGCCGGCGACCATGCAGCCGAGATCCTTGAGCAGGATCGGCACGCCGCGGAACGGGCCGGCCGGCAGGTCGCCAGCCGCTTCCTTCCTGGCCTGGTCGAATCTCGTGCTGATGACGGCGTCCAGGAGCGGATTGAGCTGCTCGATCCGGGAGATGGCGGCATCGACTAGCTCAGCCGGGCTTGCCTCGCCGCGGCGAATGAGGTCGGCCTGCGCGGTCGCGTCGAGCCAGGTGATTTCTGTCACCAGTCCAACCTATGCGGGCTACTTCACGCCGGGAAGTCCCGACTCCCCAGCTACCAGCCCGCGAACGGAGCGCCTTCACACGTTCTTCATGGACGGCGCATTCAAGTTTCACGTCGGCGGCCTGCCATGGAAGTGCTGGCGTGCCGGCTGCCGAGGGGGTGAATCCGGGCACGTCGTGAGGCGGCGCGCGAGCCCCGCTAACTAGCTGGGCCCGGCCGTCAGGCGCCTGCCACGACGCACCACATCACGGTCCGGGGGCTGATGGCTTGAAAACGGGATCGGGTCATCCGTGAGGAGCGGGCCTGGCAAGATGCAGGCCGGCTCAGGCGGCAGAACTCTGGTCGCCCGGCTCGGGCTGTCCTTCCTCGCTGTCGCGCTGATCTCGATCGCCGTGCTCGCGGGCCTGACGGCGGTGCTCGCCGCTGCCGACGTCTCGGCGCTCACGGCCCGGCAGCGCGCCGGGGCGGTCGGCGCGATCGCACTGACCGCCGCCGCGGCCTGGGACAAGAAAGGCACCTGGGCCAGCGCCAAGCTAGCGCCGGTGCTTGACCTGGCCGCGCGGACTGGCTCCTACACGGAGATACGCGACCTGGACGGCGATGTGGCCGCCGTGTCGCGAGGTTTCGATGGCCAGCCTGCTCAGGATGAGGCCGCCCAGGCGATCGTGGTGCGGGGCAGGCAGGTGGGAGACGTGGCCGTCCGCTTCACCCGGCCAGGTGCCGACCTGGCCCTGCGGACCGCCTTGCTGCGGGCCATCGCGGCCGCCACCGGGGTGGCAGCGCTCGTCGCGCTGCTGAGCGGTCTGCTGATAGCCCGCCGGATCACGGTCCCGGTGATGCGGATCATCAGGGTGACCAGGATCAGGGCCAGCGGCAACCGGGACGTGCGGATCGGCGCGCTCCGCGGCCCTGTCGAGGTGCGTGAGCTGGCGGCGTCCATCGACGAGATGGTCGACACTATGGACCGCCAGGAACAGGCGCGCCGCGCGCTGGTCGCCGAAGTCGCGCATGAGCTGCGCACTCCGGTCGCGGTCCTGCAGGCTGAGACGGAGGCGCTGATCGATCACGTGGAAGAGCCGACCCCCGACCAGCTCGCGGTCCTGCACGACGAGGTGCTCCAGCTTGGCCGGGTGCTCGACGACCTGCAGAGTCTCGCCTCGGCTGACGCTGCGGCCCTGCACCTGGCCCGGAGCCACTGCGACCTGGCCAGCATCGCCGCCAGGGCGGCGGACAGCCTGGCCGCGCGGTTCGACACGGCCCGCCTGACCTTGGAGCGCCACCTGGGCCGGGCCGATGTCCTGGCCGACGCCGGGAGGCTGCACCAGCTCACCGCTAACCTGCTCAGCAACGCGCTGAAGTTCACGCCGCCAGGAGGCCGCGTCGTCATCGAAACCTGGACCTCCGGCCCGGCCGCCGTGCTGCGCGTCACCGATACCGGTGTCGGCATCCCGGCCGACGAGATGCCTCGTATCTTCGACCGGTTCTGGCGCGGCCGGCAGGCAGCGCCGGCCTCCGGCAGCGGCATCGGGCTCGCCATCGCCGCCGAGCTCGCCGCCGCGCACGCAGGGCAGCTGACCGCGACCAGCACGCCCGGGCAAGGGACTCAGCTCACTCTCACCCTCCCCGCTGAACACCATTTTCTTCTGGGCTGAATGATGTGCCGGAAAGGGCGGCACCGGGAGTATCATCGCGGCAATCAGGGCTCAGGAGTGGACTTGAGTCCCAAGCGCAAGAGGCTCCAGCAAATACCCCAAAGCACGTGGCTGGGTACTCTGCGCTCTCATTCGCTCCCGGCCAGAAACACATCACATTGAGCGAGGTAAGGGACGTGAGCACACTTATGCCCGGAGGCCGCCCGGAAACGCCAGGTTCGGCTCCGCACTGGATCAAGAGCTCGCTGAGCTTCTCGAACGGCAACTGCGTCGAGGTGGCCAGCCTGCCCGGCGGCGGGATCGGCGTTCGGGACAGCAAGGACGCCGAAGGCCCCGTTCTCCGGTTTACCCCGGACGAATGGCGCGCATTTATCGGAGGGGCGCGGAACGGTGAGTTCGACGGTCTAAGTCAGATATGACCGCTACCGGCAACGCGCTGCACGGTCCTGATCAGCCTGAGAGCCGTTGCGTCTTAGGTGCGGTCAGCCGTCGATTAGAGCTGAGGGCGAAGGCCCCTCCCAGGATGCTAAGGGGTCTTTGCCCTCAGCGGCGGCGTCAGCTGTCAGCGGTAGGTCCGGACCAGGAAGTTCAGGTGCGACACAACCTGGTCGCTCGGCGGCCATGGACCTGACAGGCCGCCGGTGGCCTTGCCGTGCACCGAGTTCCAGTAGGTCAGGATGCGGTGGCCGTTGTTGTGGGCCATCCATGCCGCCATCAGGGCGAACCAGTGCGTCCGATGTGAGTCAAGCGGGCTGTTGGTCTCGCAGAGCCTGACGGACGGGTGCTGGGTGCCGGCGACCTTGCGCCACGTGGCCAGGTTCGCGTTCATCCGCTGGTAGAGCTTCGCCTGGTTCAGGGTGCCGTCAGGGTTGTGAAAGCGGTCGTTGTCGTACTGGTCGACCCCGTACCAGTCCAGGTTGCGGCCCAGCCAGGCCTCGCGCTGGTTGGCCGGTCCGCAGATAATCGAGCCGTAGCGAACATTCGTCCCCCGGCACAGGTTCTGCAGGTGGGTATGCATGAGGGACATGCTGGCGGCGTTGATGTAGCGCGGGTAGCCGAGGGGGTTTCCCGGCCCGGCTTCGTGCCAGATCGAGAGCTCTGAATGCGCGGGTGCCGACTGCAGCAGGTTCCTGATCTGGCTGTCGAGGGTTCCCTTGAGCAGATCGAGCGGATGTGGCCGGATAGAGAGGGTGGCCCAGGCGCCGGGCAGGCGGTCAGGCCAGGTATCAGGGAAGACGTTCTCGGTGTCGTAGTAGATGCGGACGGCTTGCGCGCCGTGCACGGCCGCGGTGAACGACTGGTAATAGTTCCGGTTGACGCCGAACGCGATGGGGGTGTGCGACCCCGTCCCCGGCGCCAGGGTCGCCCCCGCGATGGCGAGCCCGCTCAGCTGAAGCGCGGACCGGCGGGAGATGTCCGTCTGCTGATCAGGCCGGGTCAATCCGGCACCCTGATAAGGCCTCTCACCGGCCTCCGTCGCGCGCGCATGAATTCGTCTTATTCCTTCCTGTCCCGGTGACCGCGACAGCAACGGTTGTAATCAAAACGGAATTAATCAACGCTTCTCCGCGTACTTTGCCGTTTACCGTAGTGGCTTCAGGAGTGTTCCCGGGATGGAGTACGGAGCACCAGGCGGAACCGGAATTTGACCTGAGGCCCGGCTGAAGGGCCCCGACCGGGGCAGCCGTCCTGGACGAGGCTGGTGGTTTCCTGTTGTACTGAACGGGCCTTCACGACATCGGAGCCGGATCATGCCATCGTCAGTTCCCGTGATCGACCTCACACCCTGGCTAAGCGGAAACGGGACAGCCCGCGGCGGTGTCGCGGCCCAGGTCGACGCGGCGCTCCAGAGCGTCGGCTTCTTCCTGATCACGGGCCACGGCGTGCCCGACGAGCTGCGCGCGCGGGTGCGCGCCGAGGCGCGGGCGTTCTTCGCGCTGCCGCGGGGCACGAAGCAGCGGTACGCCGTCACGGTCGCCGGCCGCGGCTGGCTGCCGCCCGGAGTCGAGGCGAACGGCTACGCCGAGGGAACCGAGACTCCGCCGGACCTGAAGGAGTCATTCGCGGTCGGCGCCGATCAGCCGACCGGTGACCCTGACGTCGACGGATACTGGTTCCAGCCCAATATTTACCCGGCCGAGGTGCCCGCGCTTGAGCCGGCCGTCGTGACCTACCTGGCCCGCATGCGCGAGCTCGCGGACGAGCTGCTGGTGCTGTGCGCGGCCGCGCTGGGACTCGAAGGCGATTTCTTCACCCGGTACACCGGGCACGCCACGCACACGATGAACATCAACTGGTACCCGCCGATGACGCTGGCAGGCGCGCCGGAGCCGGGCCAGTTCCGGATCGGCCCGCACACCGATTTCGGCACCGTCACCATCCTGGACCGCGAGCCAGGCCGCGGCGGCCTGCAGGTGTGGACGGAGCAGGACGGCTGGGAGGACGCGCCGTTCGTCCCGGGCGCCTTCACGATCAACACCGGGGACCTTCTTGCCCGCTGGAGCGGCGGCCGGTGGAAGTCCAACCGGCACCGCGTGCTTCCGCCGCAGGCCGAGGCGCCGGATGAGGATCTGGTGTCGCTGGTTTATTTCTACGAGGCCGATCACGACGCGGTGATCGAGTCGCTGCGGCCGCCGATCGGCAGGCCGAACGATTTCGCGCCGGTGGTGTCAGCGGCCTTCCTGAAGGAGCGCCTGGACGCCATCACGGTCGGCTAGCGGCCCACCGGGCCAGCCGGCGGCGGCAGCGTGGCGACCAGTGCCTCGAGCGCGGTGGTCCAGCTTTCCCAGTAGGGCCGGCCG
>JADGPC010000226.1 GCA_017882645.1 Streptosporangiales bacterium
AGATGAGACACCACCGCGCTCCCTGGTCGACAGCCCAGCGGAGCTGCTTGCCGAGCTTGCCCGAGGAGCCGAGGTAGACGCTGGCCCGCAGACCGGCCGTCCGGGCCTGCGCGGCGAGCGCGAAGGACTGGGAGGCCAGATCGTCGGCCAGCACGGTCACGGCCACGTCGAGCCGGCCCGGCTGGCCCGCCACCTGGTCCGGCAGCAGCATCAGCGCTCGCTCGACGCCGAGCGAGCTTCCGGTGGCGGGCACGTCGGGCCCGCCGAGCTGGGCGATCAGGTGGTCGTACCGGCCGCCCGACCCGATCGACCCCGGCACCCCCGACGCGACGAGCTCCCAGATCGGCCCGGTGTAGTAGCTGAGGCCGCGGACCATCCGCGGCGTGAAGGCGATTCGCTCCGCGGGAATCTGCTCGCCGACGAGCGCGAGCAGATTGTCCAGCTCCTCCAGCCCCGCCGACCCCGTATCGCTGGGCTTGAGCGCCGTCCTGATCCGGTCGGTGGCATCGTCCGCGGTCATCGTGGCGACCAGCTCGGTCGCCGCCTGCTCGGCTAGCCCGCGTCCGGCGATCTCCTCGATCACCTCGCGCGGGCTCAGCTTGTCGAGTTTGTCCAGCGAGGTCAGGACGCCGGCGCCGAGCTCTGGCGGCACGGCGAACACCTCGAGCAGACCCGACAGCACCTGGCGTGAGTTGATCAGGATCGTGAAGCCGGTCAGGCCGAGTGCCGCCATCGCGTCGTGGTGCACGCACAGCACCTCGGCGTCGGCGAGCGGAGACGTAGACCCCAGCGTGTCGATGTCACACTGGGTGAACTCGCGGAACCGGCCGCGGCCAGGCCGGTCAGCCCGCCACACCGATCCCATCGCGTAGCGCTTGTACGGCGTCGGCAGCTGACTGCCGTAGGCGGCCGCGACCCTGGCCAGCGGCACGGTCATGTCGTACCGGAGTGCCAGGTCGGCCTCGCCCGACGCCTCGTGCTCGCCGCGGCGCAGGATCTTGAAGACCAGCTTGTCCGCCTCGTCGCCGTACTTGCCGAGCAGCACGTCGAGGCGCTCGAACGCCGGCGTCTGCAGCGGCTCGAAGCCGTAGCTGGCGAAGACCGAGCGGAGCACGCTGAAGGCCCACTCGCGCTTGGAGTACTCGGCCGCGAGAAAGTCGCGCGTCCCCGACGGCGGATCGAACTGGGTTGGCATGGCTCCATGATCCCTGACCGGCCGGCCCCGCGTCACCTCAGTTAGCCGGCCAGGCGCCGTTATCGCACTCTCCGGGACACGGCGCACCGTGTTCGCCGGGCCGGGCTGCAGGACTATTCAGGGCCGGCGGCCGGTTGGCGCAGGTGACCGTCAGGAGGCCACCCTTGTCACCAACGCGGGCTCCCGCCCGCCAGCAGTCAGCCGGGTCAGCCGGCGGCGAAGCTGGCACTGACCGCTCTCGCCGCCTCGAGCGGGCCCGTGCGCTGCCGCTCGGGATCGTGCTGCAAGCCGTCAATGCAGCCGGTGACGGGCTGGCGATGGTCGCGCTGGCGAACCGGGTATTCCAGACATCGCATGCGTCCTGGGCGGTCGCCGCCGTGTTCCTGGCCGTGACCGTGCCGATCAGCGCCCTCGCGCCAGTCGCTGGCCTGCTGCTCGACCGCCTGCCCGTCAAGACCGTGCTGGTGATCGCGGCGGCGGTCGAGTCCGCGATCGCGCTCGCGCTGGTCCTGGCCACCGGCGTGACAGCGACCCTGGTGCTCGCCACGGGATTCGGTATCTGCGCCGCCGTGCTGCAGCCGGGCCTCGGCGCGATCGTTCCCCGCCTGGCCGCCAGGACGATGGTGATCAAGGCCAACAGCTACCTCCAGGCGGCGACCTGGATCGGCTTCACCGCCGGTCCGCTGCTGGCCGGACTGCTGATCACGGTCAGCGGCTCGGGTCTGGCGCTCGCGGTCAACGCGGCCCTCTATGCGCTGGCGGCAGCCGGCCTTGCGGCCATGCGGCTGGCCCCGGAGCCAGCCCCGCCGGCCGCCGCTGACGGGCGCCCCGGCAGGCCGACGCTGGGCGAGCAGCTCCGGGCCGGATACAGCTACCTGCGGTCCGACATCGACGCGGGCATGCTCGTTCTGATCGTGGGGATCATGGTGGCGTTCGCGAACATGGCCGTCGTCGCCGAGGTGGTCTTCGCCGAGCACGTGCTGCACTCGGGACCGGCCGGGTACTCCCTGCTAGTGGCCGGCTGGACGGGGGGAATGGTCGTTGGCACGCTGGCGGGCGGCCGGCTGCGGCAGCGCTGGCTGATCGTCGGCGCGCTGGCCGGAACGGTGCTGACCGGTGTCGGCGTGGCCCTGGCCGGGCTGGCCGCCGTGCTGTGGCAGGCCGTCGCCGCTTATGCGGCCGGCGGCCTGGCCAACGGCTTCGAGACGGTCGCGACCAGGAGCTTCATCGGTCACCGGGCGCCGGCCGAGGTGGCGGGCCGGGTCTTCGCCGTCTACTCGGGCGTGCTGTTCGGGGGGATTTCGGTGGGCATGGCGGTCGCGGCGTGGCTGCTGACCGTCCTCGGCGCCCGCGGCCTGCTGGTCGTGTCGGGAATCGGGGGCATCGCCGCCGGGCTGGCCGGCTGCGTGATCTACGCGGCCCGCAGCCGCCGGGCCAGGATCGCTGGCCCGGATGGACCGCGGCCCGCAAGCGGCCACATAAGCTAAGGCCGTGGTACTCGCACCAGGAGAGCGGCGGATGCTGCGGATCGAGGCTCGGAACAGCCAGACCCCGATCGAGCGCAAGCCGCCGTGGATCAAGACCCGGCTGCGCACCGGCCCGCAGTACACCGAGCTCAGGCAGCTGGTCAGGCGCGAAGGCCTGCATACCGTCTGCGAGGAAGCTGGCTGTCCCAACATCTTCGAGTGCTGGGAAGACCGCGAGGCGACCTTCCTGATCGGCGGCGACCAGTGCACCAGGCGGTGTGATTTCTGCCAGATCGCCACGGGCAAGCCTGGCCCGCTCGACACCGACGAGCCCCGCCGCGTCGCCGAGTCGGTGGCCACGATGGGGCTGCGGTACGCGACAGTCACCGGCGTGGCCCGGGACGACCTGGCCGACGGCGGTGCCTGGCTGTATGCGCAGACCTGCGCGGCGATCCACGATGCTGTCCCCGGCTGCGGCGTCGAGCTCCTGATTCCCGACTTCAACGCCGAGCCCGCCCTGCTGGCCGAGGTGTTCGCGGCCCGGCCCGAGGTGCTGGCGCACAACATCGAGACCGTGCCGAGGATCTTCCGGCAGATCCGGCCCGGATTCCGGTACGAGCGGTCGCTCGGGGTGCTGACGGCGGCCAGGGGCGCCGGGCTCGTCACCAAGTCGAACCTGATTCTGGGCATGGGCGAGGAACGGCCCGAGGTGACGACGGCGATGCGGGACCTGCGATCGGCAGGCTGCGACCTGCTGACCATCACCCAGTACCTGCGCCCGTCGCCCAGGCATCATCCCGTCGACCGGTGGGTCACCCCCGAGGAGTTCGGCGAGCTCGGCGACGAGGCGCTCGCGCTCGGGTTCGCCGGCGTCATGTCAGGCCCGCTGGTCCGCTCGTCCTACCGGGCCGGAAGGCTGTACCGGGCCGCGCTCGACCGGCCGCCGCCGTCCCGGCCGGCGGTGGCCAGCCCCCGGTAGCCGGATCCCTCGCGCCGCCGCAGGTCAGGCTGGCGGACGCGGCTCGGCCATGACCGCGTTTCGCGTAGCGGACCGCATGCTCGTATCCTCACGTGCATGGTAAAGAAGCCCGGCGGCGCTGCGGCGCAGGCATCGAACAAGGCGACGAAGAACGCACCAGCTGATCCGGCCTCGGCAGGCAGGCTGAAGCAGATCGGCATGGTGGCGGGAATCATCCGCAAGTCCGATCCGAAGGCGCTGCCGATCGTGATCGGCAGCGGCGTCGCCGTGCTCGCCGTGCTCGCCGTCGTCGGCCTGCTGACCGGCCTGCCCGCCCTGCTGATCCCGCTGGGCGTGCTGCTCGGCGTCATGACGTCGATGATCCTGTTCGGGCGCTATGCGCAGTCGGCTCAGTACGCCGCCATCGCCGGCCAGCCCGGCGCGGCCGCGGCCATCGTGCAGACGATGCGCGGGAACTGGACGGTCACTCCGGCGATCGCGGGCAACAGGAACATGGACATCGTGCACCGGGTCGTCGGCAGGCCCGGGGTCATCCTGATCGGCGAGGGCTCGCCGAACGGGCTGGCCAGCCTGCTGAGCGCGGAGAAGAAGAAGATCGCACGAATCGCTTACGCGGTGCCGATTACCGAGGTCCAGGTCGGCGACGAGAAAGGCCAGATCCCGGTCCGCCAGCTGCAGCGCACGCTGATGAAGCTGCCGAGGAATCTCAAGCCCGCGGCCGTCAACGACCTGAACAGCCGGCTGAAGGCGCTGCCGTCGTCGCTGCAGGCGCCCCGGGGCCCGATGCCGCGGGCCGGCCGGATGCCCAAGCCCCCCCGCCCGAAGGTGCGCTAGGCCAGCACCGCCCGAAGGTGCGCTAGGCCAGCACCGCCCGAAGGTGCGCTAGGACCGGATCAGAGGCGTACGACGGCGGTGTTCGCCGCGCGGTCGTGCAGCCCGCGCACATCCCGGTCGGTCATCAGCGGCGGGATCACGCACAGCAGGAGCAGCGTGCGGACCAGGGTCCAGCCGGGCCCGATCATGCCGCCGGCCAGGCTGACCACCCGGATCCGCAGCAGCAGCTTGCCGAGCGTGAGCCCGGTCAGCCAGGTGAAGACGAAGTCCTGGGCCGCGAAGATCGCCAGCGTCCAGTACTCGACCTGGACGTGGGGCGGCCTGATCAGCGCCACGACAATGAACGTGCAGACGAGCCAGTCGATGAAGATGGCGCCGACCCGGCGCGCCATGCCGGACATCGCGCCCTGGCCGGCCTCGGGGAAGCCCAGATCCGCACCGGGGTAGCCTTGATGATCTGCGGTGCCGGCCTTCGTCACGGGCACCGGGCCGGCCTGGTGCTGCTCAGTCACTACATCACAGTACC
>JADGPC010000227.1 GCA_017882645.1 Streptosporangiales bacterium
ATGCGGCCGCCATTCATTGGCGCCGGTCTGCGAGTCCCGCAGCGGCTCCTGTTGACCTGAACTCTAGAAGTCCGATCATGAACACGGTCGTTAACATCCCGCGTTAACCATGAAAATTCTGTAAACACGCTCCGGGGCGGCATCGGGCGGACGGCCGGCCCGCGCCCGGCAGGTCCCAGATTGCCCGCTCTTGCGCCGCGGCCCTAGTCCGGGGCGAAGCGGTAGCCGGCTCGCGGCTGGGTCAGGATCAGCGGCGCGCCGCCGTCGTCTTCCAGCTTCGCCCTGAGTCGGCGGACGTACACGCGCACGTACTCGGTCTCGGTCTCGTAGCCGTGTCCCCAGACCCGGCGGAGCAGGTGGGCGTGGGTCAGCAGCTTGCCGCGATTGGTGGCCAGCTCGCGCAGCAGGGCGAACTCGGTCGGCGTGAGGTGCACGCGCTCGCCGCGCCGGAACACCTGCTCGCTGGCCAGGTCGATCCGCAGCACGCCGATATCGATGAGCTGCGGCACGTCGTCGCTCGGCACTGCGGGCCTGGTGCGGCGCAGCGTCGCGGCGATCCTCGCGAGCAGCTCCTCGATGCTGAACGGCTTGGTCATGTAATCGTCGGCGCCCATGTTCAGCGCGGTGACCTTGTCACGCTCACCGCCCCGGGCCGAGACGACGATGATCGCCACTCCGGACCGCTCGCGCATCAGCCGGCACAGCTCGAAACCATCAGCTTCCGGGAGCATCAGGTCGAGCAGGACGATGTCGGGCTGCTCGGTGTCGAGCAGCTGGAGCGCACGGGAACCGTCCGCCGACACCACCGTGTCGAAGCCGCGCACGGCGAGGTTGGACCTGATCAGGTCGACGATGTTCGGGTCGTCCTCGACCACGAGCGCTCGCGTCCTAGCGACCTGCTCGGCCACCGGCGACCGCCCCCTTCCCCTCTCGCTGCCGCGGCTCGGCAGCTGACGGCGCCGGTGCGGAATAGCCGCCGTCGCCGCCGGGTGGCCGACCGCTATCCTCGACCGGCAGCCGGACGAGGAAGCTCGCGCCCGTCAGCGACGGCCGGAACTCCAGCAGCCCCCCGTGGGCGGTCACGATACCGCGCGCGATCGACAGGCCGAGCCCCGCGCCCGCCGTCCTGGTCCGGTTGGGCGCACGACGTGGCTCGAAGGGCGCGGCCGCCATCTCCGCGGGCAGGCCGACCCCCTCGTCGGTGACCGTGATCGCGACCGACCGATGATCGGCGGACTCGGCCTGGACCCGTACCGGTGTCCCTGGCGGATTGTGGCTGACGGCATTGCCGAGCAGGTTCACGAACACCTGCTCGAGCCGGTCATGGTCGGCCCATACCACCGGAAGGTCCGGTGCGCACGAGAGCTCGACCATGGCCGCGCCTTCGGGCGGCAGGCAGGCGGCCGCCGCCTCGAGCACCAGCCCGATATCGCACCAGTCCGGTTGCAGCCGCAGGATGCCAAGCTCGATCACCGAGAAGTCGAGCAGGTCGTCGACCAGGCGGCCGAGCCGGTTGGACTCGGCGGCGATGGTATGCAGGAACCGCTGCTGCGACTCGGCGTCCCAGGTGACGTCGGGCTGGAGCAGGCTGGTCGCGTAGCCGCGGATCGCCGTCAGCGGTGTCCGCAGCTCGTGGCTGAGCCGGGACAGGAAGTCGCGCTGCAGCTCCTGCGACCGGCGCAGCGCCGCGGCCTCCTGGAGCGCGATCCCGGCCTGCTCGCGCTCGAGCGCGAGCCGCAGCGAGTGCGCGGCGTCCTCCATCAGGACCGTGGCCTCCGACATCGGCGGCCCCGACCGCCAGCTGGCGAGCAGGACGCATGGGCCGCCAGGAGCGGAGAAAGTGACCGCGAGATACCACTGCCCGTCTTCGCCGGGCAGCTGCCGGGCGGCGCCGTGCTGCCCGTGATCGGC
Source organism: Streptosporangiales bacterium (assembly GCA_017882645.1). Lineage (GTDB taxonomy): Bacteria > Actinomycetota > Actinomycetes > Streptosporangiales > Streptosporangiaceae > Chersky-822. Next base: position 1,912 of record JADGPC010000227.1, read on the forward strand.
GAGCAGCTCGGCGGCCAGCGCCTTGGCCCGCGCCGGGGTGTCTTGGCCGACTCGGTGCGGCTCGGCATCTGTGGCGTGCGCGCTGCCGCGGGGCCGGAGCTCGCCGTCGTCGGTCGAGGTCAGCAGCGTGACCTCGGCCGCCTGCAGGCCCCGGCACAGGGACTCGAGCGCCAGCGCGAGGCCCTCGCCGACGGGGATCGGTCCGGCCAGCGTCTCGAGCACTTCCCTGATCGTCTCCAGGACGCGGTTGCGCTCGGTCACCTCGTCAAGCAGCCGGTCCCGCTCGATCGCGCTCGCCGCGTAGCCGGCGTAGACGGTGACCAGCTCGAGCTGATCGCGTTCCGGCTCTCCGGTCGCGTCGCGGAAGACCGTGATCACTCCGGTCAGGCCGTCCCTGGCCAGCACGGGCACCGACCATGAGCTGGCGACTCCGGAGGCGGCCGCGAGCCTGGTGAACGGCGTCCAGCCAGCCTGCGCGTCCGGCACGATGACCGGCCTGCCGGTCGCCGCGGCCAGGCCCGCCGGGCCGCCCGCGGCACCAGCCGGGAGCGTTGCCCACGCGGTCAGCAGCGGCTCCGGCAGGCCGATGGAGGCACTGCAGGCGAGCTCCTGGCCGGCGGCCAGGTGAATGCAGAGCCGCTCCGATCCGAGCGCGGCCCCGAGAGCGGACAGGATCAGCGACAGGCTGGACGAGGGATCGGCGGCGACCAGCCTGCCGGTCAGGCCGTGCAGCCTGGTCAGCTGGCGCCGGGCCGACCAGTCAAGTTCCTGGCCGGACAGCAGCGCCGCGACCTCGTCGCGATGGACGACCGCCGGGTCGACTTCGGCCGCCACCCGGCCGTGCCGCATCACGACGATCCGGTCGCCCAGCCTGAGCATCATGTCGATGTCGTGGCAGGCGATCACGATCGTGGTAGCACTGTCGCGCAGGGCCGTGATGAGCTCTTCGACCTGCGCCGCGTGCCGGAAGCTGAGCGAGGCGGTCGGCTCGTCGAGCAGCAGCAGCGACGGCCGCCCGGCCATCGCCCTGGCGATGGCGACGAGCTGCCGCTGGCCGCCCGACAGCGAGCGGATGCTCCGCGTGGTGTCGGTGAGGCGGATGCCGAGGCGGGTCAGGACGGCCGCCGCGTCGGCATGCATCCGGACATCGGACATCAGCTGGCGGCGTCGTTCCCGGCCGAGCATCAGGTTCGAGGCGATGTCGAGGTTGTCGCAGAGCGACAGATCCTGCCAGACGACGCCGACGCCGCGCCTGGCCGCGGTCAGCGGATCGGGCAGCAGCGGCTTGCCGGCCAGCAGTATCTCACCGCTGGTCGGCGCGATGTCGCCGGCCAGGCAGCGCACGAGCGTGGTCTTGCCCGCGCCGTTCTCTCCGGCCAGGGCGATAACTTCGCCCGGCTTGATCGCCAGGTCGATCCCGTCGAGCGCCCGCACCTTCCCGAAGCTCACGGCCAGCCGGGAAACCGTGACCATGGCGGGAGCATCGGCCCGGGCCCGCCCGTCGGGGCGGCCGGCCAGGGCCGCATCGGCATCAGGCAGCGCAGTCATACCCACATTGTGCGCTGAGCGGAGAAGTGACCAGGCAAAACGACGGGACTAGCCCGGGCAATCCGGGCCGCCTGGCCCTCATCAGGGCAGCACGGCCCGGGCCGCTACGGCAGCTTCCAGTCGATCTCGTCGCCGCCGTGGCGGACCAGCTGCTCGCTGGCCCGGCTGAAGGGGCGTGAGCCGAAGAAGCCCTGGTCGGCCGACATCGGGCTGGGATGCGGGGACTCGATCAGCGGCACGCCCTCGAGCAGCGGAGCGAGATTGCGCGCATCCCGGCCCCACAAGATGGCCACCATCGGCGCCGACCGCCCGGCCAGCGCCCTGATCGCCTGCTCGGTGACTGGTTCCCACCCCTTGCCCCGGTGCGAGCCTGGCTTGCCGGGCTGCACTGTCAGCACCCTGTTCAGCAGCAGCACGCCGCGCTCGGTCCACGGCGTCAGGTCACCGGTGGACGGCGCCGGGAAGCCGAGATCGGCCGTGTACTCGCGGAAGATGTTGGCCAGGCTGCGCGGGACCGGCCGGACCGACGGCGCGACGGAGAAGCTCAGCCCGACCGGGTGTCCGGGGGTCGGATACGGGTCCTGGCCGACGATCAGCACGCGGACATCATCGAACGGCTGCCTGAACGCACGCAGCACCAGATCGCCGGCCGGCAGGTATGACCGGCCGGCCGCGATCTCGGCCCGCAGGAAGTCGCCGGCCTCGGCGATCCGGCCTGCCACCGGCTGCAGCACCCCGGCCCAGCCGGGGTCGATGATCTCCTCAAGCGGCCTGCGCGTCACGGGATCAGACTGTAACGCGCTGGTTCGCTCCGGGCATCCCGATCGCCGCGACGAGCGGACGGTCAGCGATGCCTGATGCTGCCGCCGGGCGGGCTGCGTGCTCGCCGCAGCCGATACGGTCTCGCGCGGCGAGCTTGGCGTGATCTAGCGGTTATCTCGCTCGTCTCATTCCGACAACGACATCTCCGCGATCCGGCCGGCCAGGAAGGCCCGCTCGGCGGCATTCTCGGTCAGGTCGAGGGCGTCCTGATAGGACTGCCGTGCCTCCTCGCGGCGGTCCAGCCTGCGCAGCAGGTCGGCCTTGGTCGCCGCCAGGTACCGGTAGCCGTCCAGCCGCCCGTCCTGCTCTAGCGCACCGATCTCGCCGAGAGCCGCCTCGGGTCCGCTGACCATCGAGGTAACCACGGCCCGGTTGAGCGCCACGACGGGGGACGGCCAGGTGCGCAGCAGCCGGTCGTACAGGATCAGCAGCTGCGGCCAGTCGGTGGCCGCGTAACTCGGTGCCTCGGCATGTAGCGCCGCGATGGCGGCCTGAAGTGCGAACCGGCCGGGGCGACCGCCGCGGAGCGCCTCCGTCACCAAGATGTCGCCTTCGGCTATCGCCCCGCGGTCCCACCGCGACCGGTCCTGGTGCTCGAGCAGCTGTAGGCCGCCGTTCGCGTCGGTCCTGGTAGCCCGCCGCGCGTCCGTGATCAGCAGCAAGGCCAGCAGCCCGCCGACTTCTGGCTCGTCCGGCATCAGCTCGTGCAGCATGCGGCCCAGGCCGATCGCGCGCTCGACCAGGTCCGGCCGGACCAGGTGAGAACCATGCGGGTCGGTATGACCGGTGGTGTAGAGCAGGTGAATGACCGTCAGCACGGCGTCGAGACGGTCGGGCAATTCGGCCGCCTCCGGCACCCGGTAGGCGATCCTGGCCGTGGAGATCTTCTTCTTCGCCCTGGTGACGCGGGCCGCCATGGTGGGCTCGGAGACCACGAACGCCTTCGCGATCTCGGCCGTGCTCAGCCCGCAGACGAGCCGCAAGGTGAGCGCGACCTGGGCCTCCCTGGCCAGGGCCGGGTGGCAGCAGGTGAAGATCAGCCGCAGCCGGTCGTCGGCGATGACGTCGGCGCCCTCCTCGCGCTCCGGCCCGGACGCGGGCTCGGGCACGATCAGCAGCGGCAGCTTGGCTCGCAGCGTCCGGTCCCGGCGCAGGGTATCGAGGGCCCGGTGCCTGGCCGCCGTGGTCAGCCAGGCACCGGGATTACGCGGCACGCCCTGCCGCGCCCAGGCATCGAGCGCGGCGACGTAGGCATCCTGGACGCACTCTTCGGCGGCGTCCAGGTCCCTGGTCACGCGCGCGGTGGCGGCGAGAACGAAGGCCCACTCGCGCCGGTGCGCATCAGCCACCGCCGCCGCGATCGCGTTCCGCGACACCGCCCGGCCGGGGCCGGGCGGTGTCGCGGAAGCCTGACCCGGCCGGCGCCGCCGGCCGTCTGGGTAACGCGCGTGGCGCACTTCGCCGTTAGCTGACACGGTTCTGGTCAGCCGCCTGACATGTCCATGACCGGGCGAACCTCGACGCCGCCGAACGGCGCCGGGCAGAGCTTGGCGATCTCGATGGCATGGTCGAGGTCACGTGCCTCGATCAGGTAGAAGCCGCCGAGCGCCTCCTTGGTCTCCGCGAACGGCCCGTCGGTGACGATGTCGTTGCGGATCGAGGTGGCGGTGCTCGTGGGCTCCAGCGCGTCGCCGCCAGTTATCTTGGCGCCATGCTCGCCGACCTGCGCGGCGAACCTGCCGTGCGCCTCGCCCGCCTGCTGCCAGACCTCGGGTCCGCCCTTGGCGTAGCCTGCCTCGTCCTCATAGATCAGAATCGCGTACTGGGCCATGATCATCTCCTTCGAGTGCGTGTCAGATCCCCCCGCTGCTTCCGACGAACGACAGGACCAGGATTCGACAGGGATCCCTGCCTTTTCTCATTCAATCGCGGGGTGGCGACAGTCCGTGACGCTAAGCCCGCGATACGGGGCGAAAACCCGCAGGGTGGCGACAGTCCGCGACGCGAACCCCGCGATGCCAGGGCCACGCGCGGCCGACGCACAGCCCGCTTGGGGCCGCGCGTGCTCGGATCGGGCGCTGGTGGCCGGATCCCGGCCGCGGTTGCCCCTTGCCGCGGGGCGCGGCCGCAGATCAGCCGGATGGCGCGCCTGACTGGCCGCCTGCGGCGACCTCGGCGGCCGCCTTCAGCCGCTCGACTGCGGCCGCCGGGTCCTGGGCGCCGAAGACCGCCGTGCCCGCGACAAACACGTCAGCACCCGCCTCGGCGCAGCGCCCGATCGTCTCCTGCGTCACTCCCCCGTCGACCTGAAGCCAGATCTCGCCGCCGTGCCGGGCGACCATCTCGCGGGCCCGCCTGACTTTCGGCAGGACGAGATCGAGGAAGCCCTGGCCGCCGAATCCTGGCTCAACGGTCATCACCAGCAGCATGTCGAGTTCACCGAGCAAGTCCGCGTACGGCTCGATCGGCGTTCCCGGATTGACCGCCAGCCCGGCCCGAGCGCCGGCCGACCTGATCATCCGCAGCGTCCTGACCGGCGCGGCTGCGGCCTCCGCGTGGATGGTGACGTTTCGCGCGCCGGCCGCCGCGTATTCCGGCGCCCAGCGATCGGGATCTGCGATCATCAGATGGCAGTCGAGCGGCAGCGCGGCGTGCTTCAGCAAGGCGCTCACGACCGGCAAGCCGATCGTGAGATTCGGGACGAAATGGCCATCCATGACGTCGATGTGCAGCCAGTCAGCCACGCCGGCAACGGCGGCGGCTTCGTCAGCGAGCCTGGCGAAGTCGGCCGCCAGCATGCTCGGTGCAATTTGGACGGTCATGACATCGGCAGTCTACGAGGGTCGTGTCGCTCGCGACACAGTGTCATACCCCTCCGCTACGTTCGCTCGCGTATTCAATCGCCGGCTGAAGGAGGGCATGTGCAGCTAACCGAGGCACCAGAGCGGCTGCTCGACCGGGTACGCAAGCTGCTGGCGCAGGCCGAGGACGACTCGGTCACTCCGGCCGAGGCCCAGGCATTCACCGCGAAAGCCGCCGAGCTGATGGCCAAGTACGGCATCGACCGGGCGCTGCTCGCTGCCGACCGGCCGGAGACTGACCAGCCGGCCAACCGGATCCTGGACATCGACAACCCGTGGGCGCGAGAGAAGGCCCACCTGCTCAGCGGGCTGGCGTCGGCCCTGCGGTGCCAGTGCATCCTGCTCGGCGGGAGCAGGCCAGGCAGCCGGGTGCATCTGTTCGGCTTTGCCTCCGACATCGACCGCACCGATGTCCTGTACACCTCGATCCTCATCCAGATGTCCCACGGGCTGGCCGGCGCCCAGGTGCCCGACTGGAGCAGCAGTCCCCGTGCCTGGCGGCGCAGCTGGCTCCTCGGCTTCGCGACGGCCGTGATCGCCCGGGTGCGCGAGGCGGAGCACGGCGCGGTCCAGGCCGCTACCGGCCAGGGCACGCGCGATAGTAACCGGACCGCGCTGGTCCTGGCCGACCGCTCGCTGATCATCCGCCAGCAGGTCGAGGACGCCTACCCGATCACCCGCAAGGCGCGGGTCACCTACAGCGGCAGCGGCTACCGCGACGGCTACTCCCAGGGTCAGCGAGCCGATATCGGCGC
>JADGPC010000228.1 GCA_017882645.1 Streptosporangiales bacterium
GTTCGCGGGCGGCTCATCGTCGTAGCCGATCGAGATTGCTCCGATCGGGGTGAACTGCGGCGGCACCTCGAAGGCCGACCGGAACGACTCGATCCTGTCGATCGGGATGCCGGAGAAGCAGGCGGCGAGCCCGGCGTCGGTGGCGGTCAGCCACATCAAGAGCGTGGCGAAACCGGTGTCGATATCCCAGTACGGCGCGGGCCACCACGAGTCGGACCGGTCCGCGAAGCCCTTGTCGGGCTGCGCGTACCGGTCGAGGTAGGCGGCCTTGTTCGACAAGGGGACGATCACGAGCGGCGCCTCGACGTTAGCCGCGAACCAGTTCTCCGGTTCGGATTCCGGGCGCACGGCGTCGCGGAACCTGGCCACGTCGCCCGGGCTGTCGAGCACCAGAAAGCCCCAGCCCTGGGAGAAGCCGGCGGACGGAGCCCGCAGTCCGTTGCGGACGATGCGCTCGATCACCTCCGGCGGCACGGGCCGGGTCAGGTCATAGCGCCGGACCGACCGCCGCCGCTGCACGACATCTTGGAATTCCATGCCCGCAACCTATCGGCCCGGCCGTCGCCCAAGACAGTTCGGCGCCGCGGGATAGTCTGCGACTATGACTGATCGCGCGCCCTTTGGCCGGACCGGGCATGAGAGCAGCCGGATCATCTTCGGCGCGGCGGCGCTGGGGTCAATGCGACAGGAGCGCGCCGACCAGGTCCTGGCCACGCTGCTGGAGTTCGGCGTCAACCACATTGACACGGCTGCGTCCTACGGCGACTCAGAACTTCGGATCGCGCCGTGGATGGCAGAGCACAGGCAGCGGTTCTTCCTCGCCACCAAGACGGGAGAGCGCTCGGGTGACGGCGCGCGCGCCAGCCTCGAACTCTCGCTGACCCGCCTGGGCGTCGACTCCGTCGATCTCATCCAGCTCCACAATCTCGTCGAGCCAGACGAATGGGAAGTGGCCCACGCCCCCGGTGGCGCAGTCGAGGCCCTGTCCCAGGCGCGAGACGAGGGGCTCGCCAGGTTCATCGGCGTGACCGGGCACGGACTGCGGATTGCGGGCATGCACTTGCGGAGCCTGGAGCGGTTCGACTTCAGCTCGGTGCTGTTGCCTTACAACTACTCGGTGATGTCCGATGACCGGTACCGGGCTGACCTGGAAGCGCTGCTCGGGGTGTGCGAGGAGCGCGGCGTGGCGGTGCAGACGATCAAGTCGGTTGCTCGTCGGCGCTGGCCGGAGGGCGTTGGGCCGCAGTTCAGCTGGTATGAGCCGCTGGCCGATGGCGATGCGCTGACCCGGGCTGTGCGTTATGTTCTTGGCCGTCCGGGCCTCTTCCTCAACTCGTCGAGCGACGCCCGCCTCCTCCGGCCAACCCTCGAGGCCGCGGCCGTCGACGGGCCGGTTCCGACAGACGAGGAGATGGCCGCTGACGTCGAGCGGCACGAGATCCAGCCGCTGTTCGACGGCGCGGCGCTCGAGCGGATATAGCCGCCCGAGCCCCTGGACGAGCGGTGGCGGACGATGATGGCTGGGTCGTCGCACCGGAGGGCTCGTGAACCTGAGCAGTCAGCTGATCCAGCGCACTCTGCGCCTGCCGCGGCCGCTGACCAGGAAGGTGACCGTCCAGCGCGATCTCCGCGTGCCCATGCGAGACGGCGTGATGCTGCTGGCTGACCGGTGGGCGCCGCAGGCAGCGGACGGCTCGCTGCCGACCGCGCTGGTCCGCACGCCGTACGGCAGGCGAGGGCCGCTGGGCGGGGTGTTCGGCAGGGCGCTGGCCGAGCGGGGCTTCCAGGTCCTGGTGCAGAGCACGCGCGGCACATTCGGGTCGGAGGGCGTGTTCGACCCGATGCGGCGTGAGCGTGAGGACGGGCTGGCCACGCTCGACTGGGTGCGCGAGCAGCCCTGGTTCGGCGGGTCGGTCGTGCTGACCGGTCCCAGCTACCTCGGGTACGTGCAGTGGGCCATGGCCGGGCAGTTCCCGCCCGAGATCAAGGCGATGATCCCGCTGGTGACCGAGTCGGCCCTCACGCTGGAGTTCCTGCGGGCCGACGGGCTGTCACTGGAAACGCCGTTCGGGTGGGGCGTCATGATCGCCGGGCAGGAGCGGCGCGGAGCATTGCTGCGCCAGGTCGCGCTGAACGGCAAGGTACAGCGGGCCCTGCGCACACTACCGCTCGGCCAGGCGGACGTGGCCGCAATCGGTCGCCGGTCGGATTACATCCAGGACATCCTCGGTCACAGCGCGGATACTCCGCGCTGGGCCGGGCTCGACCACCGGGACCAGCTGGCGGAGGTCACCGTCCCGGTCAGCTCGATCGGCGGCTGGTATGACATCTTCCTGCCGGGCCAGCTGCTCGACTACCAGATCCTGCGGTCGGCGGGCAGGGCCGCCCGGCTGACAGTCGGGCCGTGGACCCACACGTCGCCCGGGGGTTTCCGCATATCGATGCAGGAGACTATCGGGTTCGGGCTGGCTTATGCCCGTGGCGAGGAGCCAGCGCCGCGTGCTGCGGTGCGCCTGTACGTGATGGGCGAGGAAGCCTGGCGCGACTTCGATTCGTGGCCGCCGCCCGGATACGCCGCCAGCCGCTTCCATCTGCGGCCCGCCGGGATCCTGGCCGGTGAGCCGCCCGCGGAGTCGGAGCCCGACAGGTACCGTTACGACCCGGCCGATCCGACTCCCGCGGCGGGCGGGGTCCGGCTGTCGGGCAAGGCCGGGCGCGTCGACAACACCGCCCTCGAGGCACGCGCTGACGTGCTCACCTACACCACACAGCCGCTCGGCCGCGACACGGAGGTCATCGGCGAGGTCAGCGCGGAGATCTGGTTCCGCTCCAGCCTGCCGTTCGCCGACGTCTTCGTGCGGCTGTGTGATGTGGATCCCCGCGGCCGGTCGCGCAATGTGTGCGACGGCCTGGTCAGCCTGGCCGGTGCTAACGAGATCTCCCGCGCCGCGGTCCGCTTGTGGCCGACCGCGCACCGGTTCAGGACCGGGCACCGCATCAGGGTGCAGGTCTCGAGCGGCGCGTTCCCGCGCTATGCCCGCAACCCTGGGACCGGCGAACCGCACGCCAGCGCCGTCCGCCTGCGAGCGGCCGACCAGGAGGTCTACCACGACCCCGCGCGCCCCTCGGCCGTGATCATGCCGGTCCGGCAGGCTCCGTAACAGTGTCGGCGGCCCGCCGCCGGAACCGCGCCGCCGCCGGTCAGGTCGCGGGCGGCAGCTGGCGGACCAGATCGAACGCCAGGCCCGACCAGCCCGGTCCCAGCCCTGGGCCGCTGCGGTGCGCCAGCCAGGTGACCGTCGCGCCGTCGGTCCAGCGGGTGCGCCGGAAGTACCGGGTGACCTCGGCACCTTCCCGCGGGATGCGCTCGTCGGCCACGAACAGCGGCTGGCCGGGCTGCAGCAGGTCTGCGGTCGCGTGCACGTCACCGTAGCCGGGACGGACCAGGATCCCGCGCCGGAAGTACCGTGCGCCCGACGGGGACACGACGGGGACCATCGGAATCCAGTTCGCCGGCGGGATCTGCTCAACCTGGTAGGCCTGCCCGGGGCCGCCCGGAACCTGCGAAGGCTGCGGCGGCTGCGGGAACGCGGCCGCGAACGCCTGTGCCAGCTGGGCGCCGTCGACGGGCGTGTCCATCGGGCCGTGCAGGGTGTGCTCGACGGCCCAGGACATCGCGGCCATGTCGTCGCGCAGGAAGCACACGTCCTCCAGCGCGGCACCGTCTAGCACCGCGGCGCAGCGCGGCGGCATCACGATGAACGGCGAACGGCCGGCCGGCCCCGACAGCCTGAACATCGACCAGCCGTCGTCATCGGCTGGGCCGACGACGGTGCGCACGCCGAACGTGTCCGTGACGACCAGAGTGGTCACCTCGGACAGCGTGCCGACGTCGGTAGGGACCGGCACGTAGAACCAGTCATTGCCGAAGGTGAGCGCGAACTCCATCACGAGCAAGCTCGGCAGGTCGGTCTTGGCGGGCTGGATCGAGCCGTAGTCGCTGGCCGCGTCCTCGAATTGCCACCAGCGCGGCGGCGGCATCCCGCGGAAGGTCACGTGGTTCGGCAGGAAGCTGAACGTCTGAACCGATGGCTCGGGCGGTGCCAGCGCGGGTGAGGACTGCGCGGGCGCTTGCGGCGCGGGCGATGCCGACGCGGCGTAGCTGAAGGAATACCAGTCCAGGTCGCCGCCCTGGAAGTCCGGGACGGACAGCGTGACGGTATTCGCGCTGGTGGCGGACACCACGCTGGCGGCGTAATCCAGCCGCCGTGGCTGCCAGGCGGCGTCGCCGGCGGGCTCGCTGTAGAGCGAGCCGCGGTAGCCGGCGAGATCAGCGAGCGCGGCCGGGACCCCGGGCTCGTTGGCCTGCGGCGGCAGCGGCGGAACGGGCGTGCCGCCGGCCTGTGCCGTCGCCCAGGCGGCGGCGAGTGCGGCGCCGTCCACGACCCGGCCAGCCAGGCTCGCCCGCATCGCCCGGCCGGCGGCGTCCTCTGGCGCGTCCGCGGGCACGGTGGCGGCGATCGGGTAGGCCGCCCGCAGCGCGGCAATGACTGCCGCCGCCTCCGCGGCCGGGACCGCGGCCCTGATTGCCTGTTCCGCGTACCGGCCGAGCTGTGCCGAGCCGCGCACGTTCAGCGTCACCGGCACCCGCTCCACGTGCGGCTCCAGCGGGACCAGCGGATCGTAAGGCTCCGGCTCCGTGCCCGGGCCGGCCAGATCCGGCAAGTACCCGGTCAGCGGCAGCGACTGGACGCTCATCACTGCTTGCACCGGCGAGCCCGAGTCGTCACCCGTGAGCTCGCCGGCCTGCCACTGCCTGGCCAGGAACCAGGCCGGGTCGCGGACCTGACCCTGCAGGCTGCGCTGCAGTGACCCGTCCCTGGGGTGCGGCTCGAGCCTGGTCCACAACGTCACCGAGGCCATGGCTCAGCCGCCCTCGGCTGGAGTCGCGGGCCGCGCTATCACGACGGGCCACAACCTCATCGAGATCGTGTCCTCCTCCAGGTTGAACGGGAAGTACAGCGCGGGCAGTACCTGGCCGCCCTGCGCCACCGAGCTGAGGTCGACGGTCCGCACCCGCGCCAGGGCGAGCGTCTCGCGCAGTACCTGCGCCAGCGCGGCGTCGTCCCATCCCGCCCGCGGATCCGGGCACGCGGCCAGCAGCAGGGCCGACGGCGCCCGCGCGGCTGGCTCATCGGCGTTGAACGCGACCCCGGCGCTCTCCCTGGTGCTCGGCACCCGGTCCGTCCAGCCGTCGATGAACAACCCGGCCCAGGCGACCCCGGCGGCGGTCACGTCACCGGTCACGGCCGCCATGATCGCTACCCGGCCTGGCGCGGGCTTGCCGCCGGGCCGCAGCGGCAGGGCCAGCCACCAGTCGTCGGTGACGGCCGGCAGCTGAGCGATCCGCAGCGGCGGCGGTGTCCGTCCGGCCACCAGGTCGGCCAGGAGCTCGGCCAGGTCAAGCCGGGCAACCGCGTCCCTGACGTGCGTGAGCTGCTGGCGCCAGCGTGCGGCCGCCGTGTGCGTCGCGCCGATCAGCGCCGGGTCGGCGGCGAACGATGCGGCGAGCGAGGAGTCCGGCGGAGCGAACCGGGGCAGGATGACCAGGCCCGAGCCGAACGCGGCGTCCAGCATCGACACGGCAGGCGCCGGATCGGCGGGGTCCAGCGTGATCGCCGCCATCGCGGCGGCTCTCGCGGCCATGGCGTCGTGGACCGGCGCGGCCAGCGCGGCCAGCTGCGGATCCGGCCCGCTGCCCCGCCGCGAGGGCGGGACCGCGCCGGGCACGCCGAACCCGGCGGCGGCCATCAGCGCGTCCCTGGCCGCGTCCGTTGGCAGCGTGCCGGCGGCGGCGGCGGCCAGGTCCGGCACCAGCGCGGTAACGGCGGTCAGCGCGGCCGAGGCCCGCCCGTTCAGCTCGGCCGCATCGGCCCCGGCGGGAACAGCGGCCGCGGGCATATCCAGATCCCCGGCTGCGAGCGGCCGGGCTCCGCCGACCAGGTCCGCCAGCGCGCGGGCGACGCTCAGCAGGTCGGCGAAGCCGATATCCGGCGGCTCGGCCGCCGGGTAGCTGACCGTGATGCCCGTGGCGCCGGGCGGGACCACGTGGTAGCTGATCCTGGCGTCCAGCTCGGTCCGGCCGCCGGCCGCGATCCGGCTCATCGCGAGCACGTCCAGCGGTCCGGCACCCAGGTCGGCCAGCCGGACGGAGGCAGTCACGGGCGTCCCCCCGGCCGTGTAGCTGACCGTGGCCGTGACCACCGCCGGATCGGGCAGCAGCCCGGAGAGCCAGGCGTCCAGCCAGGGCTCGGCCAGCGACCGCGGCGTGGCCGGGATGCCAGCCCAGGCCGCCGCCCGCCCGGGCGGCCCGGCCATCAGGATGCAGACCCGCTCGGTATGGTCGGTGCCGCCGCGCGGCGTGCTGACAACCTGCGGGTCGGGCATCTGGGCGGCCTGGGCGATCGCGTCGAAGGTGCCGCCCGCCCGCTCCGGGTTCCCGCGCATGGCCTGGTACACGGCCTCGGCGAGGCCGACGTCGCTGATCGCGTCGACGGTGTCGTCGAGGGCCGCGAGCAGCCCGAGAAGCGCGTCCTGATCGGGCCCCGGTGCGGGCAGCCCGGGACCCCAGGTGCCGCCCGGTGCCAGCGCGCCAGCCTGCCTGGCCCGGTCGAGCGCCAGCGCGTCGGTGACCTGGGAGGCGCCGCTATCGCCGCTTCCGGCCGTCAGCTTGCCCGCGACCAGGGGGAACGCGTCGCGCAGGGGCTGAATGTAGACGTCCAGGCCGGCGTCGTGCATCGCCGACTCCAGCTGGTAGCCGAGCAGCGCCCCGAGCGGGAGCCCGCGCTGGACGCCGGCCAGCAGGTACAGCGCCTGCCGGACCCGGTCCGATGACAGGTCGACCGCGAGCAGCCCGGCCTCGGCGCCGCCCTGGTGGGACAGGTAGCCGCTGCGCAGCACGGCCCCGGCCGCGGCCTGGGTGAGGGACGGGGCGTGCACGAAGCCGCCGTTCCCGGCTGCTGGCTGCACCGGCGGCTGAGGCGCAGGCGCGCCGGGGAACAACCTGGCCCGGCGGGCATCCAGGTCGCTGACCCGGGCGGTGACGGCGGCGCCGACGGCTACGGCGGGTGGCGCCGGACGCAGGTTCTCGATGAAGCCGTACGCACCGGATCGGACCGGACCGGCCTGGCGGCCGGCGCTGAGCCGGTCGGTGGCGAGCGCGGTGATCCAGGCGTCCAGCCGGTGGCTGCAGGTGTCGAGCGTCTCGGTCAGCAGCCGGTCCAGTTCGGCGGTGGGCAGCACGGCCAGCCGGTCCAGGCTGGCCCGCAGTTCGGCCAGCCGCTCGAACGGCGATCCCGGATCTGGCTGCAGCGTGACCAGGTACTCCGCCCAGGTGACCGGCTGCTCCGCCGACACCGGCCTGGCCAGCACGTCCCACGGCGTGACCTGCTCGATGACCGGCGACGTCGCGGCGGCGGCCGGGGCCGCGATGCTTACCAGCTCGGATTCCCTGGTCTGCTCGATCGTCAGCTCCCCGCTGGCGAGCTGCGCTCCCTGGGCGAGAGTGACGTAGTCGAGCAGCACGGACTGCCGGAGGATCTTGTACAGCAGCGTGTCGGGCACGGCCGGGCCCGGGAAGTTATCGGCCCGCAGGTCGGCGACCGAGGCCGACCGCAGCCAGGTGATGTAGTTGACCATGGCGCCGCCGACGCTCGCGTCCGCCGGCAGCGGCTCGGTCTCGGACAGCGGGCCGGCCACGACGGTCGGCGAGAGGACCGGGAAATCACCGGGCGAGAGGGACGCGTGGATCACGCGCGGGTCCCACGCCTGGTAGCCGGCCGCGGCCAGCTGTGCCTGGCCGGCTGCCAGGTGCTGCTGCCACCAGGGCTGCACGCCCGCCGGGGGAAGCCCGAGGAAGCTGGCCAGGTTCCACATCAGCTCGTCGCCGAGCAGATGTCGGCCGCGGAAGGTGACCGAGCTCGCGTCCATGCCGAGCACGTGCGCGAGATCGGTCTCCGGGTCGCCGGGCGTCGCGCCGAGGTGCGGCGCGGCCGCGGTGCTGGCGGTCCAGGCGGGCAGCAGCTGGCGCACCATGCGCAGCACCGCCGCTTGCACGGGATCGTCGTCGGGCACGAACGCCGCGGCGGCGGTCACCGGCAGGATCCCGTACGGCACGGGACCGACGGCGATGGCGGGCAGCGGGCCTCTCGGCCGGACGTTCGCGATCGTCCAGGCGCGCGCTTGCTCGACCTGGGCGTCGGTCATGGTCCCGTCGCTCAGCTGGCGCAGGAAATAGCCGAGCGTGGCCGGCCAGAGCGCGGTAACCATGTCCTGGCCGTCCCGCATGTCGTGACGGTCGGCGAAGCGGACGTGATCGAAGGTTGCCACCGGGACGCCGAGCATTTCGGCCGTGACCGGGCCGTCGGCGGTCGCGTCCCCGGTCAGGGCCGCGCTCGCCTCGACGGCGTAGCTGGTCAGCGCGCCCGGATCGGCGCGGGAGTAGGCCGAGGGCGCGTCGGCCGTGTTCCTGGTCGGCGAGCCCTGCGGCGCGAACATCAGCCCGTCGGAGTAGTGATGCGCGTCCAGCAGGTCCGCGATCGCGGCGGCGCCGCCGCCGTCCGCGCCGTCCGCGCCGGTCACGCCGTAGACCAGGACACGGTCGAAGCCGGCCTGGCGGCTGGCCGGCGTGATCGGTATCCGCAGCGCCATCCCGGCGGCCGCCGCCGTGTCGAAATCCACCATCCAGCGCATGCCGTCGTCCACCGGCAGGCCGTCGGCGAAGCCGCCGGCCAGTCCGGGCCCCGGCGCCGACAAGGACAGCGCGAGATCCGGCGTGATCGGCGCGCCGGTGAAGGACGCCGAGGTGCCGCCGCTGTCCAGCACCACGGTCCAGGCCGTCGGGAGCAGGGCCGCGACGGCGGGCGCGTCCCAGCTGCTGCCGCCGGAAGGCGGGCTCGGTGGCTGCGGTTCCGGATCTGGCTGCGTCCCGGGCGGCGTCGGAGCGGACGGCCGCTGGGCCAGGTTCAGCGGCGCGGTCTGGCGGGCGATCCATGCCGCCCGCGGCGCGCCGTACCTGCTCACCAGGCCACGCCAGGGAGCCAGCACGGCGTCCCGGTCCGGCGGCGGATCGCCGGCCAGCCACACGGCGCGCCAGTAGGAGTTCCCGGCGGCCAGCTCGGCATCGGAGAGCCGCGGGTGATGCCCGTTGACCATGATCTGGTCGGGATAGACGCGGACCCAGAGCTCGCTGCCGGCCGGCGAGTCCGCGAACCGGGTCTCCAGCCGGACCGGCATCAGCAGCAGCGGCCCGGCTGCCCCGGTGCCGACGGCGCTCATCCGGCCGCCCCGCGGCCGTCCGCCACGCTGCCGTCCCCCCCGTAGCTGGCCGCCCCGCTGCCGGAGGCGATGGCAGCCTGCGGCGCGGGGGTCGCCGGCAGCAGCGAATCGGCGTGCACCATGATCCGGAACGGCATCCTGATCGTGATCGCCGCCGTCTGGGCGGCGTTCACGCCCCAGCCGAGCGCGGAGTCCTCGGGGCTGGCGCCGCTCAGCGCGACGCCGGACGGGGCCAGCGAGGCCGACAGGAAACCGGGCAGCGCGGTGCTGGCGAGCACCCCGGCGAAGACCGTCGAGGCGACCCGGTAGGTGGCGATCTCGGTCGGGGCGAGCTCAGGGAAGACGCTGCTTACCGCGGTCGCCGGGAGCGTGCCCTGGCCGGCGCCGAACCCGGCCCCGCGCAGCTCGCCGGATCCGGGCGGCTGGCCGCCGGCGAAATTCGTCCAGGCCAGGTCTTCCCACTGGGTGACCGGGTCCGCTGACTGCGGCTCGAGCCCAAACCGCGGCTCGGTGGGCTGCTCCTGGAAGACGAAGAAATAGCCAAGCGACGCGGCGGCGGTGCCGCCGCGTGCGTCGTCGACGGACAGGTTGAAGCCGAAAAAGGTGATGTCCGGGTCCAGCGTGCCGCGGAAGATCGGGAACCGCTCGTCGGTCTCGTCCAGCACTCGCCCGTGATCGCCGACCTGGCCGGCCATCGCCTTGCCAGCGAAGATCACCGTGTTCGGGTAGCGGCGCAGCAGCTCGCCGCGGACCAGCAGCACCACGTTGGCGGCCGGCACGTCGGTCCTGTTCTCGTTCTGGCCCAGCGGCCGCGCCGGCGGCCAGCCGCTGATCGGCGGGATGTCCTTGAGCAGCTCGGCGAGCTGGGCCGGGTCGGCCGGGTCACCGAGCTGCGGTAGGTACCCGGCGACATCCCAAAACTGGCGGAAATAGCTGCCCCGCTGGTCGGTCGGGTAGCCGTTCCAGAGCAGCTGGCGGGCCATCTCATGGTTCAGGCCGGTCATGTAGGCCTCGATGAAGCCGTGGTCGGCGACCACCGCGCCCAGCGCGTCCGGCGGGATAAGGCCGGTGCCGGGCAGCAGGTAGTCCTGGTTGAGGTCGCGCAGCGGCAGGTACATGGGCTGCGCGAACGACGGCGCGGCCATGATCGGTTCGAGCGGGTCGGCGGCGAACCACGGTCCGCCGCCTGGCCTGCCGATGATGCCGCTGATCCGCTGCCAGACGGTCACGGCCGGATCCAGCCGGGTGAGCACGGTGCCGGACAGGGCAGCCAGGTCCAGCGCCGGGGCGACCGGCGGGTCGGCCGGCGCCGCGTGCACGGCGCCGAGCACGGCTCCGGCGGCCGCGCGGAACAACATCCCGGAGGGCGTGTCGCCGGCGGCCGGTGCCGGGATCGCCGGCCCCGAGCTGCCCTGGGCGGGCACGGATCCGTGCCCGCCCAGGCCTGTTGGCGGGCTCGTGATCGTGAACGCGGCAGCCGGCGGGGCCGACCGGATGGCAGCGGAATCGAGGTGACCGAACCGAAGCGCCGCTCCGGTCGCCTGGATCGCCTGCAGCTTGCCCAGGCCGAGCAGTGCGGCGAGCCAGCTCAGGCCGCCGCCCAGGTGGCTGGCGAGCCAGTCAAGCACGGCGCGCAGCCAGCCGGGCAGCCAGGCCGGAAGCGCGGCGGTCTCGGTGGCCGCGCTCACCTGGTCGATCGAGGTCATCGCGCCCGGCGGGGGCGGCGGCGGCGCGACCCGGAGGCCGCCGTCGTTGATCCTGTGCAGCAGTGCTGTCCGGCCCGCAGGCGGGCCGGACACGCCGCTCAGCGCGGCCGCGCGCTGCGCGAGCGGGCCGAGCGGCCGGGTCGCGCGGCGGAAGGCGCCAGAGGTCAGCCGGTGCGGCACCCGGCTGCCGGCGACCGTCGCGTAGACGGTGCGCGGGCTGGCCAGGATCCTGGTCTGTACCGGCGCGGTCAGCGACAGCAAAGTAGCGGGGGACGCGGTGGCCAGGTGCCCGGCCCAGATGGAGGACAGCGCGGCCCGGGACAGCTGGGCGGCGCGGAGCTGCTGATTGGCGGCCTCCACTCCGGCGACCTGCGCCCAGGCCGAGGCCATCAGCGCGGTCCGCTGGGACTGCACGACCTGGGTGCCCATCCCGGCCGCCACCCGGTTACGCGGGTCCAGGTTGAGGTCGTTCAGCCAGCCGGGCTGCCCGGGGGTGACCGCCGACGCCGCGGCCTGCCACTTGCCGTAGAACGGCGGGACGATCCGGGGATCTTGCGGCGCCGGATTGTCCGGGTCGTCGGGCCCCGCCGCGGCGGTGAGGTTGACCAGGCTCGCGATGGCGGCCTGGAAGGCGTCATGATCGGCGCCGCTCCACGGCGTCGCGGCGGATGAGACGCTGCGCAGGGCGCCGCCGAGTCCGAGCGGGCCGCCGGCGCTGGGAATGCCAGTGCCCGGCCTGGTCACGTCCATCGGGGCTGAGCCGACGTCGGCCGGCAGGACGGTCGGGGTGAGCTTGCGGACGAGCGACTCGAAGTCCCCGGCGTCGCTGGTGCGGAAGGAGAACCGGTAGTAGACCGGGAGCCGCAGCGGCGCGCTGGTCTGCCCGGTCCAGGCCGGGTCGGACGTGTGCAGGCCGCTGACATCCATGCCCAGGCCGGCTTGCCGGCCGATTTCGAAGGCCGGGACCACGAAGGCGGTGTAGGCGGTCTCCGGGTCCAGGCGGCGCGGGCACAGCAGGCGGGAAATCACGGCTGCCGGATCCGACGCGATCGTCGCGGTCACGTCCCCGTCCCCGCTGATCTGCGCGTGCGCCCAGTTCCAGCCATCGTCCAGAGGCTGCAGCGCGGCCATGGACTGGACGTCGATGGCAGGCAGCGGGTTCGGCGGCACGGCCGGCGTGGTGTACTCGCCGTCGGCGAGCACGATCAGCGCAATGAACGGCCTGAGCCGGTCACCGTCCGGCTGGGCGGGTGTGAACAGCCAGGGGAAGTCGGGGTAGTCGAACTCGATCCCGGCCAGGTAGTTCGGCTCGAAGTTGACGGTCTGATCGCGCGGTTCTGTCCTGATCACGTGCCGCGGATCGATGCCGATCACGTCGCCAGGGCCGTACAGCCGGACCGTCATCTGCGGGGCGGGGGCGTCGGGTACCTCCGCGCCGCCGGCCAGCGCCGTCACGTTGAGCGTGACGGCGAGGGCGGCGCGGTCGGGCAGGCCGGGACCGTCCGGCTGGCCGGCCGCCGCAGCGACGCCGCGGCGCAGCCAGGGCCGGAAATGGAACCGCGCGCCGGGGGCGTCGGCTGACCGCGGGCCGGTCATGCTGCGACCTCGTAGCCGGGCATGACCTGCAGGGCGCCCGCCTGCTCAGGATGCGCGGCGAGGTACCCGGCGAGCGCGGCTGCGGCCTGGTACCTGGTGGTTCCCTCGGCCGGGCTGATGTCGCCGCGCACGGACAGGTCCTGCGTGCTCGCGATGATGTACCCGGCCGTGCCGACACTGATGTCGCTGGCCAGGCCGGGTTCGGTGTACGTGGCCAGCCCGGTGTTCGTGACCAGGGAGCGGGCGCCCGCGCCGGACTGCACGCCGGCGGCGAGCATGCTGACCGGCACGGCCGCGAACCGGTCAAGGACCGAGGCCTTGGTCGGGTCGGGGACGTAGCGCCACTGCATCGTGACGGTGCGCGGGGCGTCCGAGCCGGCCGAGACGTCCGGGTCACCGATCTGCACCCCGCTGTGGAATTGCTCGAAGGCAGGCGCGGAGATCTTGTCGCTGTCGGACAGCTGCTGGTACTGGCCGGGCGCGAAGTTGTCCCACACCGGGCTGATCGCGGCGGGATCCGGGCCGAGCAGCACGCTCGCGATCGAGAACTGGCCGCCGTCGGCCGGGGCCGCGTTGCCGAATTTCGTGACCGGCGCGTCGAGCGGCACGACCTTCTCCCGTACGGTCAGCGAGCCCATCGGGTGCACCACGATGCTGGTGTCGCCGGGCGGCAGGGCGCGCAGCGTGACCGCCTGGGCGGCCCCGTCCGGCAGCTGCGCCGACCAGCTGCCGGGCGTCGTCAGCGCGGTGTTGAGCTGCGGCAGCACGGCCACCGCGGGCAGGCTGACGGCCTTGTCGTCGCCCCACGTCACGTCGATGCCGACGCCGACGGAGAAGAACAGGAATTGCAGCGAGGCCGTGCCGTGCACGTGCCAGGGCGTCGGCCCGGACAGCTCGGCGTCGAGCTCGATGCCCAGCAGGGTGCTGCCGTCGTACTGCACGTCCACGCCAGCGGAGAAGTCCACGTCGAAGCGGAACGGGTCGAACAGGAACAGCGCGTCGAATCCGATGTGGCCCTGGACGGTGAAGCCGCCAGCCGAGGCGTACAGCTGCACGGCGGCCCCGAACTGGAAGCTGTTCGTGGTGACGGCGAGGTAGGACGTGCAGCTCAGCTGCACGTCGCTGCCGTCCCCGATCGCCACGGTGAGCCGCCGCAGGGCCGGGAATCCGGGCGGCGGGGTGTAGCCGGGGAAGAAGCCGCCCATCGAGACCGCGAAGTCCGGGTTCGCCCCCCAGTTCAGCCGCAGCGCCATGTCACCGGACAGCTGGAAAGCGGCGATGTAGGAGTCGTACATCGTGCCGTCGATGGCGAGCTCGTCGGTGCCGAAGTCGAGCGTGCCGGCGACGTCGATCTGAATGAGGATGAGCGCGGCGTCGGCATCGGGCAGGGCCATGTGCAGGCTGCCGAGCAGCGCGATCCTGACCGGATCGGGAACCTCGAGGATCACGCCGATCTCGAGCGTTATCAGCGTCGGGGTGCCCCAGCCGATCTCGAGCATGGGACCGAATACGTAGCGGCCGTCGGCGGGCGGGAAGATCGCCTGGATGTCGCTGATGATCTGCGGGGCGTCCGCTACCGGGTCGGGCGGGAACAGCACCGAGTCGAGGTGGTGCGCGCGAAGCGCGGCCTGCAGGGCATCGGGCACCAGCGTCCGGTTGATCCCGCACAGCCCGCCGAGGCCGTTCAGCGTGAAACCGAATCCGAGCTGCACGGGCGGCAGGTCGAAAGTCAGGATGATCAGGAACGAGAAACCTGGCGTCCCGTCGGGCAGCCTGGTGTCGAGCACGCCGATCGCCTTGATCGACAGGCCGAGCAGCGAGAGCTCCAGGGCGCCTGAGTACTCGCCCCTGGCCGGGTCGAACGAGATGTATCCGCCGCCGGTGACCGCGCCCGCATCGATCAGGATGCCGAGCCCGGACGGCGGCTTGAAGGCAAGGTCAAGCTCGGCCGGCCCCAGGTTCCCCGGCCCGAACCCGAGCGCGGCCGTGGCCCCGATCCGGTCGACCGAGGCCGTCACCGGGCCGAGCGAGCCGCTGCCGGTCACGCTGGCTTCCAGGGTCAGGCCGGTCCCGGACGCCGATAGCTCCAGGTGGACGCTGGCGATCGTGACCGGGCCGACCGTCGCGTGCACGCCGATCGTGGTGGCGATGCCGGCGTTGCCTCCGACGTAGAACCCGCGGTCCCCGGCCCATCCGAGCTGCAGGTCGAAGTCGACCTCGATGTCCAGGCCGGCCAGCAGGCTGGCGACGAAGCCGTCGGCGTCCGCCGCTCCTACCGTGAGCTTGCCGCCGGTGACCGATGCGCCGATCACGAAGGCGCCGCGGGCGGCACCTGAGCTGGCGTCCCAGTGGCATTGCGAGCCGAGCGAGATGCCGATGGTCGCCGCGTCGAGCGTGGCAGCTCCGGCCAGGCTGAGGATCGTCAGCCGCTGCCCAGCCGCCGCTGACCGGACGATGGCGACCTGCAGCGATCCGGCCACGCTGGCGTCGGCATGCAGCTCAAGCTGACCGGGCGGAAGGATGTCCAGTTCGGCACCCGCGTCGAGGGCGCCGGCCGCGACGAGCTGCGCGGTCCAGCCGTCCGGAAACAGTGACGGCAGGTTCAGCGTCAGGCCGTCGGCCAGTGCGACGCCCAGCGTGGCGGCGAGCCCGGGCGGCGACGCGGCGGTCGCCGGGCCGAAGGCGAACGGGCCCACGGCCAGTGTGGTCGTCGCCGGGTCGTAGACCGCTGCCACGCCGAACTCGGTCAGCAGGTCCCTGAGCCGCGGCAGCAGGGCGGCAGCGTCGAAGGCCGGGCTGTTCCAGCCGTAGCTGGCGAGCAGGTAGCTGCCCGGGTCGGAGACGAGGCCGCCGAGGTTGGCCAGGATCAGGTCGTGCCGCTGGTAGGCGACCTCGGCCGGGTCGGCCGGATCCGGCGAGACGAGGTCCACGTCGGCGATCCCCAGCAGCGCCAGGACCCGCAGCAGCACCGGCCGGTAGCCGGCCAGGTAGTCGACAACGACGTGCTCGAGCAGCTTCTCGGCGAACGTGGCGGCGAAGGCGGTCACGTCCGCCGGATTGACCCCGCTCAGGCTTGCGGCCAGCGCGTTCAGGGCACTGGCCAGGTTCTGCAGGGCCGTGATGACAGCCCCGACGGCCTGCAGCAAGCTGCCCGTCGCCGCGATGATCGCGGTGGGGTCGCCGCCTTCGGCCGCGGCGGCCAGCGCGGCCAGCGGCGCCGCGAGGCCTTCGACCGAGGTAACGGCGGCGGTGACGGCCGAGCTGAACTGCGGCAGGCCGTCGAGTTCGGGCGGCAGGCTGAGCCCCATCTCGGCGAGCAGGCCCCGCGCATCGCCCGCAGTCAGCCGGGCCTGCAGCGGCTGGAGGGCCTCGGTCAGGGCGGAGGCCAGCTGCTGCAGGGTGTCGTCGCCGGCCATCAGGCCACCAGCGCCAGGATCATGGCGCGACCGGCTGCACGAAAGCGGTCGCTGACGCCATGCTCAGGAAGGTCCACGCGCCCACGTGGACCTCCCGCTCCAGCTTTGGATAGTTCTTCACGTAATCCGGGCTGAAATAGCCTTCGTTATAGGCGGGGCCGAGCTTGGGGTCGCCGCCCGCCTCGAGCACGAGCGCCATCACCGGGCTGGTCGGGGCGCCCCCCGTGACCGGCGCGAACCAGCGGCTGAAGCAGTAGTCGGCCGTGGTGCCGCTGGCGACGTACATCTGGGCGGACGGGATGGCCTTGTACGTGGACCTGGCCCGCCCGCGCGGATCTGACCCGCCTGCCTTGTCGAGGATCTGGTCGGCGATGTGTCGCGCTGCGGCCGCCGACGCGGCCTCCATGTCCTTCGGTATGTACTCCTTGTAGCCGGCATGCGAGATACCGTCGCGCTTGCCGTCGAAGCTGGCGCTGGTGAAGTTCATCGCCGGGGTGGCGTTCTGGTTGGACTCGATCCCCCAGGGATAGAGCACGTCCCGGCCCACCAGGTGCACGTCCAGGTAGTAGCTGATCTGCTTGCTGCGCATCAGGTTCGCGAGGTTCTTCACCTCGGGCTCGGACTCGGCGCTGCCCGAGGTGACGTCCCCGATGTAATTCTCATCGACCGGATTCGTCGAGGCATGCATCGCGAGATCGCTTAGCGAGGTGTCATAGTGCAGAGGAAAATTCCAGAGAATATCGAAATTACGGTTGATATCAACCCCGACCGCCTTCGGGTCGGTCAGCCCTGACGGGGCCGCGCGGCGGTTCTTCCGCCACATCTTGTGCAGTTGCTGGTCAGCCGGGGGAACGCCGCTGGCCAGTACGAAATCACGGCCGTCGTCGTTGACTAGCGGCACCACGTAGAGGTCGAGATACTCGACGGCCCGCCTGACCCACGGCCAGGGGATCGTGAACGAGTTATACACGATCTTCGACACCGGGTCGGTCCAGGCTGGATAGGTGATCGCGCTGCTGGCCGTATAGGCGGCGAGCATCTTCTCCAGGAAGGTCATCAGCGCGTCAGGAGGTGCGAGCTCCCTGGCGTGCACCCCGCCGGTGATCAGCACCGCCCAGCGTGGCGACGGGCTGGCCGCGGTGCTGGCGCCGACCTTCACGTACCCGCTCAGGCCGCCCCCCCAGCCCGCGGCCCAGTCCGCCGGCCCGGATCGCTTGCACAGCGCTGGATACGTGGTGGCGAGGGTGTCGAGGCGGGCCTTCACCGCGGCCGACGTCAGGTAACCGGCCATGGCGCTAGACGGTCCCCGGCCCGCGGTCGATCTGGTCGTCGATCGCCTGCCACCCGGCCAGTTCGTCGGCGTCGGTGACGACGATCTGGACGGCCATGCCCAGTCCGGTCAGCGCCGGAATATGCTCCTCCGCGGTTTCCGCGGTCACGGTCCAGGTCCCGTCGTTGTTGTCGCTGGCGGTACTGGGGGCAACGGCCAGCGCGAAGCTGCCGCCGATGGTCGGCAGCTGACTCAGCACGGAGACCGGGCCGGTAATCGCGACAATAGCCATGATTGCCTGTCGTTGCTGACGCTAATTCACGGAGATTCCTGGTTACCGACCGAGGCCATTCTCGGGCTGCCCAAAGTCGATTACGAAGAGGGTAACCCGGTCCCGGCGGACGCGGAAGCGAACCGCTCGTCATGGGCCGACCCTGGCCAGGTACGTGGTCCGGGCCGCATCCATCCCGCGGCGAAAATAGCTGGCCGCGGGTTGTGCGGGCACGCTAGGTTCTCCGTCCGTGGATGATCCAGACGGGTACTTCGGGGAGCGGGCCGCGGCGAGCTACGACGACCCGTCCGACCGCATGTTCCAGCCGGAGGCGATCGCCCCGGCGGTCAGCCTGCTGGCGGAACTGGCAGGCAGCGGGCGGGCGCTGGAGCTGGCCATCGGCACCGGCCGGATCGGGCTGCCGCTGTCGCAGCGCGGGGTGCCGGTGCACGGCATCGAGCTGTCCCGCGCGATGGCGGCCAGGCTCCGCGGCAAGCCAGGCGGCGACGCGGTCGCCGTGACCATCGGCGACATGACCACGACCAGGGTGGACGGCA
>JADGPC010000229.1 GCA_017882645.1 Streptosporangiales bacterium
AGAGACACTTAACGCCGAGACGATGAAGTTGTACCAGGAAGCGGGCGTCAATCCGCTGATGGGCTGCCTTCCCGTTGTGCTCCAGATGCCGATCTTCTTCGCCCTGTTCAGCGTGCTGCGGTACATCGCCGAGTGGACCCCGAAGCAGCCACTGCAGTACCACCTGACCGAGAAGCTGATCCTGAGCGCGCAGCACGCGAAGATCTTCGGCGCGACCATCGCCGACAAGGTGCTCTTCGTCAAGCCTCCGCTGGTCGTCCCGCTGCACGCCAAGATCGTGATCGTGCTCGTCGTCATCGTCAGCATGACAACCACCTACCTGACCGTCCGGCAGAGCATGAAGCGCGGCATGATGCCGACGGGCAAGGACAGCCCGATGGGCCAGTCCCAGAAGATGATGGCGTACGTCATGCCGCTGTTCGCGCTGACCGGCCTGTACTGGCAGTTCGGCCTGGTCCTCTACTGGGTCACGACGAACCTGTGGACGCTCGGCCAGCAGTATGTCCTGCTGCGCAAATACCCGGTCGGAGCCGCGGCCATGGGTCCCGCCGGGAACATCCCGATCGGCGGTGCCGCGGGCAAGCCGGCGACGGCCGCCGGATTCACCGGAAGGCCGGCCAAGCCCGGCACGACCGGCACCGGGACCGGCAAGCCCGGCGCGACCGGGACCGGGACCGGCAAGCCCAGCACGACGAAGCCCAGCACGACCGGGAAGCCCGGGGCGGCTAAGCCTGGTACGACCGGCAAGCCCAGTACGGCCAAGCCCAGTACGGCCAAGCCCAGTACGGCCAAGCCCGGTGCCGCGGGCAAGCCGGCCCAGGCTGGCCGGTCATCAGCGGGCTCCGGCGAGGTGCCGTCCGGATCGGGCACGTCGTCGTCCAACGGTCACAAGCCCGCCTCCGGCGATGGCGGCGTGCTGCGCCGGTTCGGCCGGGGCAAGTCCGAACCTGAGCCGTCCGGGCCGGCCGATCCCGAGACTAAGATCGTCAGGCAGCAGCGCACGCGGCAGTCACGCAGCAAGCGGTCGGGTAAACGCTGAGCGTGGACGGTTCGCGGACGGTACGCGGCTGGCGCGCGTCTGTACCCACTAGGAGGATCTCGTCGTGAGTCATGGTGAGAACGTGCTCGCTGACTCCGAGCAGGAGCTGCCCGAGGAGACATCCGGCGCCGACGGGCAGGATGCTGCCGCCCTGAGTGAGGATGCCGGGTCGGCCAGCGAGCCGGACGAGCCGGACCTGCCGAGCGTGGCCGAACTCGAGAACGAGGGCGATATAGCGGCCGATTACGTCGAGGGCCTGCTCGATGTCGCTGACCTCGATGGCGACATCGACATGGACGTGGAGGGCGACCGAGCGGTGGTGTCCGTTGTCGGTGCGACGCTGGACGAGCTGGTCGGGGACCGCGGCGAGGTACTCGACGCGCTGCAGGAGCTGACCCGGCTCGCTGTGCACCGGCAGACTGGCGGACGGACCAGGCTGATGCTCGACATCGGCGGCTACCGTGCCAGGCGGCGGGCTGACCTGAGCGAGCTCGGCGCCAGCGCGGCGGAGGAAGTCAGGCGGACCGGCGAGGCGAAGGCCCTGGGCGCGATGAACGCGTTCGAGCGGAAGATCGTGCACGACGCGGTCGCGGCGGCCGGGCTGCGGAGCGAGTCGGAGGGCATCGACCCGAACCGCAGAGTGGTCATTCTTCCCGTCGGCTGATGCGGGATTCGTGATCCCGGACCCGCCGCCAGCGGCGCGCGACCTGTTCGGCTCGCGGCTGCCGCGTATTGAGGCTTACGCGGAACTGCTCGCCGGGCCCGGCGTCGAACGCGGCCTGATCGGCCCCGGTGAGACCGAGCGCCTGTGGGACCGGCACCTGCTCAACAGCGGGGCAGTCGCCGAGCTGATACCTGCGGCACCCGGCCGGAAGCCGCTCCAGCTAGCCGACCTGGGCTCCGGTGCTGGCCTGCCGGGAATCGTGCTCGCAATCATGCTGCCTGAGGTCAGCGTGACCCTGGTCGAGCCGATGGCACGGCGAACCGTCTTCCTGCAGGAGTGCATCGCGCAACTTGGGCTGAGTAATGCGCAGGTGCGGCGCGGTCGTGCCGAGGAACTGGCCGGCGAAATCGAGGCCGATGTGGTGACGGCGCGCGCCGTCGCCAGTCTGGACCGCCTCGCCGGTCTCGCGGCCGGGCTGGCCCGCTCCGGCGGGCTGGTGCTCGCGATCAAGGGCGCAGCGGCCGGAACGGAACTGGATCAGGCCCGGCCCGTGCTGCGGCGGCTCGGTGCGACCGGTACGGAGATCGTGGTTGCCGGAGCCGGGCTGCTCGACCGGCCGACGACGGTTATCCGGTTCAGGACGCGGGAGAATGCGCGCGTTGTGCACCGGCCAGGACGGGGCGGCAGGCCGAGGCAGCGCACCTGAGGCCCGGCTTACTCTCCGATCGCGGCCGGGCGGCTTAGGCTGTTGATGATCAAGCCGCCTGGCTGAGGTTGCCGCGGGAACCTAGTGTGCAGACGAGGTGACGTGTCGGATGGCCGCGACCGGACACGGCCTGGGCTGGCCTGATCCGCACGGTGCCAGCAGGACACTGGCCGTCAGCGGGACGGTGGTCGCCGCAGTCGGCTGGCCCGGGCAGGCTGGTGCCGCCCCGCGCCTCAGCGCTGCGCCCATCGCAATGGGCCGCGCGCTGGCTGCTGACCGCGCGCTGGCTGCTGACCGTGCGCTGGCTGTGGACGGCGGGCTGGCTGCACCGGGCAGCGGCCCCACGGCGCCGGGCAACGGACTGGCGGCCGCGGGAGCTAGCCGTCGGGCCGTACGGCCGGGACTTGGCTGGCCCGAGACGACGGCCGGCGATGTGGCGTCGCTGCTTGCCCGGCATGGTTCTGTCGGTCAGCCGGCCAGCGCCATGACCGTGGCCGGTGCTGCTCCGCCGTCCGCAGCCCGGCAGGAGATCGGACTGGGCTGGCCGTCGGGCCGCGCGGCGGCGCGACGGCCCGGTCTCTCGCCTGACGCCGTCCTGGCCGGAGGCGTCGGCCGCGAGAATGTTTCACGTGAAACGGGGGCCCCGGCTCAGGCGGGGCGGCAGTCCGGGCCCGTAGTGCCGGTGGCTGCCGTAGGTGCCGGCCCCGTGCCCCGGTTGCCCAGCCGCGAGTCGCGGCCATATGAGCCGGTTCGAGGCGAGGGTCTGGCCCGCAGCAGCAGGCCGGCTGCCGGGCCGTCAGAGGCGATGAGGCCTGGTAGCGGGGTGGACATCCGTCGCCTGGCCGCTCGCCACGGCG
>JADGPC010000024.1 GCA_017882645.1 Streptosporangiales bacterium
ATCACGCACGGCGTGTCGGAACAGGTCGGCACGCTGGCCCCTGGCCGGCTGGCCGACATCGTGCTGTGGCGTCCCGGCTACTTCGGCGTCCGGCCCGAGCTGATCCTCAAGGCCGGCCACTTCGCCTGGGGACCGCTGGGGGAGGGGAACGCCACCGTGGAGGGCGCCGAACCGCGCCGGTACGGAGTCCACTGGGGCGGGTACGGCCGCACTCCGGCCAGCCTGTCCGTGACCTTCGTCTCGCGCGCCGCCGCGGAGGCGGGCCTCGCGGCCCGGCTTGGCGGCGAGCGGCGGCTGGTGCCGGTGTCCGGCACCAGAACGGTCCGCCGGACAGACCTAATCGCTGGGCGTGCGTACCCGCAGATCGTGATCGATCCGGCTGACGGCACCGTTTGCCTTGACGACCGGGTGCTGGCCGCCGACCCGGTCAGCGAGGTTCCGCTGTCCCGCCGCTACCTGCTCGCCTGAAGGGAGCACAACCCGATGCAGATGACCACCGGGCAGTCGGGGACGCCGCGGGCTGACGGCTTCGCCATGCCAGCGGAGTGGGAGCCGCACCAGTGCTGCTTCATGGCGTGGCCAGCCAGGCCGAGCCTGTGGGGCG
The DNA here is from genome assembly GCA_017882645.1 of Streptosporangiales bacterium. Classification (GTDB taxonomy): domain Bacteria; phylum Actinomycetota; class Actinomycetes; order Streptosporangiales; family Streptosporangiaceae; genus Chersky-822. Next base: position 605 of record JADGPC010000024.1, read on the forward strand.
AGCTCTTCGGGCAGGCGAAGCTGGACTACGCGGAAGTGGCCAGGACGATCGCCGGGTTCGAGCCCGTCGTAATGATCTGCCGGCCAGGCGACGCCGCCGACGTCATCAGCCACTGCGGGTCGTCGGTCCAGGTGGCCGAGATCGAGATCGACGACTCGTGGACCAGGGACAGCGGCCCGGTGTTCGTCACCAGCGGCCAGGGCGAGGTGGCGGCCGTCGATTTCGGCTTCAACTCATGGGGCGGCAAGTACCTGCCCTACGACCGCGACGCTGCCCTGGGCCGGGCACTCGCCGACGTGCTGGGCACGAGGTACTACCGGGCTCCGTTCGTGCTGGAAGGCGGCGCGTTCTTCACCGACGGCGAGGGGACGCTGGTCACGACCGAAGGACCCGTGCTCGATCCGAACCGCAATCCGGATCCGTCGCGCGGGCAGTTCGAGCAGGTGGCGAGTGACTATCTGGGGATCGACCGGGTGCTGTGGCTGGTCGCCTTCCCCGACCGGGACACCGACGGCCACATCGACGGGATCGCGCAGTACGCCCGGCCAGCGCAGCTGCTGCTGCTCGTGCCGGGCGACGAGGAGCACGAGAACTACGGCTTCGCGCGCGAGAACCTGGCCCGGCTGGCCGGTACCGCTGATGCCCGGGGCAGGCGCCTTGAGGTGATCCAGTTTGACGTCACGGCGACGGCGTCGGCTGACGGCGAGCCGCTCGACGTGCCGTACCTGAACTGCTACCTCGCCAATGGCGGCGTGGTCGTCCCGGTGGCCGGCTCGCCGTCCGACGAGATCGCCCTCGCCCGGCTGAGCGAGGTGTTCGCCGATCGTGAGGTGGTCGGGGTCCCCGGGGCCGCCTTGTCCTACGGCGGCGGCGGCCCGCACTGCATCACCCAGCAGATGCCGCTCGGCCGGCCGGTCCCGGGCTGACCGAAGCCGGGGGCCGTGCCGCGCAGCTATCGCGCTGGCACGGCCCGCCGGCCAGACCTGCGGCTAGTACCCGCCTGGCCCCGATGTCTGCTTCGGCTGCGGGTGTGAGGGGCCACACGCCGCCGCGCCGAGCGCCATGCCGATCACAGCGACCGCCGCAAGCAACGCGCGCAGGTACTTGGGCACCGGTGAAGCTGACTTCGATCGGACTGATGCGTGCTCCACTGCATTCCTTTCAACGGACGTACCTGGCCATCCTGGCAGGCACGTGTGTTACGCCATGCGCCCCGTGCCGTAGCCGGCCACCCGCCTCAGCTCCCTGATCCGAAGACCCTGGAGGTGCCGATGACCTTGCCGCTGGAATCGAGCGCCTGGACCTGGTAGGCCGCGTAGTTCTGGCTCACCGGGATGGCCGTCTCGAAACCGGCCTTGGCCTTGGTCGCCACAGCGGACAGCTGGCTGGCACTCGCGCCCGCCAGCACCCGCCAGGAGGCGACCTGGGTGTCGCCATTCCAGCTCGCGTAGACCGTCGACTTCCCGCCGGACGCGCGGGCCGCGGCACTGGGCGGGCTGAGCGGCTGGCCGATCCACTTGCCGGGCGGGATCTTGATCGCCCGGTACGACAGGTCAGACCCCGGGAACAGCGCGTCCATGACCAGCTGGCCCGACTTGGTGTACTCGGCGAAGAACGGCAGGTTGCCGTAGCCGACGAACACGTTGCCGTTCGCCAGCAGCTCGGCCGAGCCCATGTACGACGCGTCGGTGCCCTGGCGGCCGTCCTCGTCGTGGTGCCGGTACTGGCTGACCAGGGTCGCCGTACGGCTGGCCAGGTCGAGCCTGAGCACCTCGGCCCTGGACGGCCCGGTCGGAGCCAGGTAGGTGCCGCCGCTCTCCAGGAAGCAGCAGTGATCGTCGAAGACGCTGAGCTCGTTGTTCGGCAGCAGCGTCACGTCATGCTGGTACTTGAACTCGGCGTTCTTGCCGAACGCGAAATCCGAGTGGTTACCGCCGAGCGTCCACTCGATCTTCCCGCTCGCAGTGTTGATCTTGTAGACAGCCCAGGTGTCCCGCATCGAGACCAGGACCTCGTGGCTGCCGAGCACGTCGATCGAGTTGACGTGGTAGGCATCCCACGGGAACCCGTTGCCCGGCGGCAGCGAGTGGGAATCGCCTAGCCCGATGTGCTTGTACGCGTCCCAGGAGCGGACGAGCTTGCCGGTGGACAGGTTGTACTCCTGGACCGCGGAGTCGACGAGCGTGCCGTTGTAGACGCCGCCCCACTTCGACAGGTTCATCGGCACGTTCTTGTTCGCCGTGACCCAGGCGTCATCACCGTTGATGACCATGGTGTGCAAGGTCAGCACCCACCCGCCGGTGCCGTGCAGCGTGGCGACGGTCTTGTAGTGCTGGTTGACCACCACGTACTTGCCGCTCGAGGTCTGGCCCGTGTTGGTGACCACTCCCTGCCACCAGGTCAGGACCGGCTGGCCGTGATAGGTCTGCTCGTCCAGGTTCGAGGCCACGACGTTGGTCGGCACTGGCCTGAACCACACCGGCTGGAGGCTGTTGTCGAGTATCAGCGGCCCGCTCTGACCGGTCATCGGCGGCTTCGTCAGGTCGTAGAAGTTCCCGGTCAGGATGTAGCCGGGCGCGGGCGTGCCGGTGGCGCGCGAGGCCGCCCGGACGATCGGCGGGTGCAGGCCCGGCTCGGACCGGTAGCTGTACGCGCCGTCGAGCTTGTAGGCACCGACCGGAGCGCCGGGGTGGGCGGCGAACCGGAAGTCGACCAGGGCGAACACCGCGAGCACGCCGAGCACGACGACGGGCAGCCGCCAGTGCGCGGGTATCCTGGCCCGCGCCGCCGCGGGCACGGCGGGCTGCCCGGCAGCGGCGGCCTGCTCAGGCTCGGCAGGCTTGGCCGCCGCGTGGTGCGCCGGCGCCTGGGCGTGGCGCAGCATCATGAACGACAGCAGCGCCGCCAGGGCCGCGAGACCGGCCGCGATCAGGTAGGCCAGCCGGAATCCGGCGGTCAGGGCGTCAGGCACCGCCTTGTTGTGCCCGATCAGGTGCGTGGTGTAGGACGTCGCGAACGAGATCAGCAGCGCGATGCCGAGCCCGCCGCCCGCCTGCCGCGAGGTGTTGACCAGTCCGGAGGCCAGGCCCGCCTGGGCTGGCTGGACGGCCTGGGTGGCGAAGATGGTCGACGCCACCACGGACAGCCCGATGCCGGCCGCGGCCAGGATCCCGGGCAGCACGACGTACCCGACGGAGCTGCCGGTCGGCCCGATCCTGGCGAACAGCAGCAACCCGCTCGCCAGCAGGACCAGGCCGGAGGTCAGCACGGTCCGCAGCCCGAACATCCCGACCAGCCGGCCGGCCTGCCGGGCGACCAGCATGATCGTCAGGGCCATCGGGAAGAACGCGAGGCCCGCGTTCAGCGGCGACAGCCCCAGCACTTCCTGCAGGTACAGGGTGCTGACGAACCACATCGGCAGCAGCGCCGCGCTGAAGACGAAGACGATCGTGTTGGCGTCCGCCAGCGGCTTGGTGATGGCCTTGAACGGGATGAGCGGCGCGGTCGCCCAGCGCGACTCGATGACGCCGAACAGCGCGAACAGCACGAGAGCGATGATCAGGGGGACGTAGAACAGCGGGGCTCCCCAGCCGTGGGTGCCGGCCTCCACGATCCCGTAGACCAGGATCATCTGCCCGAGCGTCAGGGTCACGGCGCCGGGCACGTCGAAGCTGCGCCAGCCCCCTTCACTCTTCTTGCCCTGGGCGATCACGGCCCAGGCCACGCCCGCGGCCGCCACCCCGATCGGCGGGTTGATCAGCAGCACCCAGCGCCAGCCGAGTTCCTGCGTGATGACCCCGCCCAGGATGGCGCCGGCTGCGCCGCCGGCACCGTTCATCGCTCCCCACAGCGCGATCGCGCGATGCCGCGCGGGCCCCTGCGGGAATGACATGGCGATCGCCGCCAGCGACGCGGCGGCCATCAGGGCGCCGCTCAGTCCCTGGAGCGAGCGAGCGGCGATGAGCATCCCCTGGGTGGTGGCGGCTCCGCCGGCCAGCGATGCCAGGGCGAACAGGACCAGGGCCGCGGCGAGACTCCGCCGCGGCCCGAACCGGTCACTGACCCGCCCGCCGAACATCAGGAATCCGGCGAAGACGATCGCGTACGCGTCGACGACCCACTGCAGATTGACCGGCGTGAAGCCGAGGTCGGACTGGATCGAGGGCAGCGCAACGTTAACGATGGACAGGTCAAGGATCACCATGAACTGCGCTATGCAGCAGACGGCCAGCAGCAGCCCCAGGCGCGTGCCCGGCTCGCTGTCAGCCCTCGGCTGGCTGTCCTCGGTCCTGTTCCGCAGGGTGCCGACGCGGAAGTTCATTTGGCTGCGGCCTCCGCCTGCTGCTTGGCCTGCCATGCGTTCAGGGCGGCCAGCGAGCCGTCGATGATCCGGCCGGCGAACGCCGCCGAGTCGTTGACGTGCGGAACCGGGGCCTGGGGCACCGGGACGTCGAGGAACTTGCAGAGCGGCTCCCAGCCGTCGCCGGGCGACCACTCGAGCAGCCGGTCGGCGGGAACTGTCTCCTTGACCTCGTCGTTGTAACGGTTGAATGCCGCCGCGACGATAGCCGTGTCGAAGACACCGGTCATCTCACCGAGGAGCCCGCTCTTTTGCCACATCGTCTTGAGGAGCTCGCAGTAGTCGGCCCAGCCCGGGTCGACATACGTGCGCGCGTCGGACAGGCTGCGCATGAGCACGTCGTCGTAGAAGACGCCCCAGATCGTATTCTTCATGCTGTTCGCCCAGGCCTCGCCGCTGCGCACGCTGAGCACGACCTTGGCGTCCGGGTAGATCTCGATCAGTTCCCGCCAGAAGAAGGAACCCGGCCAGTCGACGGTCGACTGGCTGCCGCCGAAGATCGCGTTCCAGTCGGCGTTGCCGTCGAACGCGGCCTGCCACTGCGGCACCAGGCTGAGGTCGGACAGAATGTTAACCATGTGGTAGCACGGGCCGAACCCGAGCATTTCCAGGGAGATTTTCTGCGTGAGAGTAGCCGTGCGCGGCAATCCCGCACCGATTACCTTCATCTGAGCCTCCATTTTTGGGTGTGGTTGCCACTACGTGGCATTGCCCTGGCGAAGAATCTAAGAGCCGACAGTTTTAAATGCTCACCGCCACGCCGCCGCTGACACGACTGTCGGAGTGTCCGGCTCACACGGCAGATCACGGCAACTGATGGGGCGACCGCGCCTTCCATGACCTTCAGGGTCCCTGCGGCGGTAAATTATCACAAACCGTCGCGGGTCCGGTGCCCTTCTTGGCCGAGAAGTCCAACTTTCGGCACCTGGGGTTTGTGTCTGCCCTGCTGAGGCGTTCGGCGGGACCGCGGCCTGGCCGCGGCGCAGCGCAGGCAGGTGTCGCTGGCCGCGGGCGAGCCACTGGCCCGGCTGGCCGACCGGCGATGCCGGCTGGCGGGCGAGCCTCTCGTAGGCGCCAATCAGCACACCAACGGGACGCGCGCGAGCGGTCAACGGTTGACATGGCCCCCGATGTCCCGTCTGGTGACGGGCGCCCGGGCCGGTCTGGCCGGCCGCGGGCCAGGCAGTGACGGCCTGAGCGCGGGCACGGCCAGCGTAGGTGCAGGCGTGGCCGGCCTGGGCGCAGGCGTGGCTGGCGCGGGCGAGTTTCATGAATTACTGCAGCCTCACAGGTCGCGTGCAGTCTCAGCGAGTCAGCTATATCGGACTTGGCCGATTACGGCGCGTAAGGAATAGTGCGCCCATGCCGCTCACTTATGCACGCTCCTTTAGTCGCTTGTTAATGGTCCGGCGGAAATCGCTGCCGCGGCCATTGAATTACCCAGCGTGATGAACTTGAATCATCGGATTGGTGAAACGCGGGGTCGACCCGCGCTCGGAAGCGTACCCGGCCACGGAGCGGCAAGTCGCTGTCAGGCCGGGCCTGCAGAGAGTAGGAATAATATCGATCGCTTTAATAGCTAATTGTCGCCGCGGCTGCGGGTCGGCCCGGCGACGGGTAGTTGCGGGGCGGACCGGCGTGCGCTGCCAGACTAGAGTCGTGGCCGAACTGGGCGATCCGCCGATGAGCACGGCGGAAGGAGCTGGCGCACCGGACGTCAGCGCCGAGCCGGCCGAGGTGACGGCGTTCTGGCGGGACCTCGGCCTGCCTGGCCTGGTCGACGTGCACGTCCATTTCATGCCGGAGAACGTGCTGGCCAAGGTGTGGGCATTCTTCGAGGACGGCCGGGCCGGCGGCTCCTGGCCGATCGCCTACCGGCTGCCCGAGGCGGAGCGGCTGGCGCTGCTGCGGGCATTCGGGGTGCGCCGGTTCGGCGCGCTGCTCTATCCGCACCAGCCCGACATGGCCGCGTGGCTGAACGGGTGGGCGGCGGACTTCGCCGCCCGGACGCCCGACGCCCTGCACAGCGCGACGTTCTTCCCCGAGCCCGGCGCCGGCGCCTACGTCGGGGCCGCGATCGAGCGGGGCGCCCGGCTGTTCAAGGCGCACGTCCAGGTCGGCGGCTACGACCCGCGGGACAAGCTGCTCGACCCGGTGTGGGGGACCCTCGCCGATGCGCAGGTCCCCGCCGTCGTGCACTGCGGCTCGGGCCCGCATCCCGGGGCCTTCACCGGGCCCGGCCCGATCTCGGAGGTGCTGGCCCGGCATCAGCGGCTGGTCATGATCGTCGCGCACCTCGGGAGCCCGGAGTACGGGGACTTCCTCAGTCTCGCCGCTCGCTATCAGGGCGTCTACCTGGACACCACCATGGCTTTCACGGACTTCCTGAATCGCACCGCGCCGTTCCCGGCCGCGCTGCGGCCCCGGCTGACGGCGGCACGCGACCGGATCCTGCTCGGCACCGACTTTCCCAATATCCCGTACCGCTACATCCGGCAGCTGCACGCCCTGGCCAGGCTCGACCTCGGCGAGGACTGGCTCCGCGCGGTCTGCTACCACAACGCGGCCAGGCTGCTCGGCCTGTAACGACCGCCGAAGAAAGGGATGGCGATGTGCCGGCTCTTCGGGCTGACCGCCGGGACCAACCGGGTTCGCGCGACGTTCTGGCTGCTTGACGCTCCCGACTCGGTCGAGGTTCAGAGCCGGCGGAATGCCGACGGGAGCGGGATCGGGTTCTTCGGCCCGGCGGGATCACCGGTACTGGACAAGCAGCCCGAGCCGGCCTTCAGCGATCAGGAGTTCACCCGCGAGGCTACGCAGGCCGAGTCGGCGACGTTCGTCGCGCACGTCCGGCTGGCCACCGTCGGCGGCCGGACGGTTGCGAACACGCACCCGTTCGCGATGAACGGCCGGATCATGGCGCACAACGGATCCTTCGGCGAGCTGCGGCAGATCGACGAGCAGCTTGGCCCGTATCGCCGCCTGGTGCTCGGCGACACCGACTCGGAGCGCTATTTCGCCCTGATCACGCAGCAGGTCGACGCCCACGGCGGCGACGTGGGCGCAGGCATCACGGCCGCGGCGGGGTGGATCGCCGAGCGGCTGCCGGTGGTGGCGCTGAACGCGATCATCACCACGGCTGACGAGCTCTGGGCGCTGCGCTATCCGGACCAGCATGCCCTGCACGTGCTCGAGCGACCTGGCCAGGGCGGCCTGCACGTCAGGAGCGCGACGTCGTCGGTGCGGGTGCCCGCGCTGGAAGCGGCGAGGTCGGTCGTGATCGCCTCTGAGCGGCTCGACGGCGAGACCGGCTGGCGGATGCTGGCCCCGGGCGAGCTCGTTCACGTCCGTCCCGACCTGAGCGTCGAGTCGGCTGTCGTGCTGGCCGGGCCGCCCGCGCGCCTGATCCCGCTCAGCGGCCATAACCCGAACATCGACACCTGAGCCGCCAGCCTGACCGGCAACGCCGCGTCGGCTCAGGCCGGCAAGCTGACCAGCGAAACCACCGCTGTCGAGGGCGAGACCAGCGCGTCGACCCCCCACGTGTCATCGAACAGGTCCTCGTTGGCCGAGTCGTTCACCCGGCTGATCACCCGCGGGATCCCGAAGTGCTTCTTCGCCAGCAGGGAGACGACCAGGTTGGTCTCGTCCGAGCGTGAGCCGGCGATCAGCACCTCGGTGCGGTGCGCGCCGGCCGACTCGAGCGTCGCCGGGACGGTGGGGTCGCCGCGAACGGCACGCAGGCCGGCCTTGGCCAGCGCGGACTCGCGGCCGGGGTCGGTGTCGATGACGGATACCTCATGACCGGCTAGCTCGAGGGCTGTGGCCACCTGCTCGGCGAGTCCCGCTCCGCCGACCACGATGATCCGCATCATGACCACGTCCCGTCCAGGAAGCTCCTGAGGCGGCCGAGCGATCCGGCCGCCACGATGAATGACACCACGTCACCCTGCCTGAGCTGGGTCGATGGCTCGGGAATCCGGGAATGCCCGGCGGTGGACACCTCCACGACGCCGATCTCACCGGGAACATACAGCTCCGCTATCTCCCGGCCGGCCAGGTAGTCCGGCACTCTGGACCGGACCAGCAGGGTCTCGCCGTTGCCGAACGTCTGGTGCGGCTCGAGAGTCAGGTGATGCAGCATCTGGACGATGCGGTTCACGGTCGTCTGCACCGATCCGACGGTCGCGATGCCGAACTCGCTGTAGACGGGTCCGTGCACGGGATCATGCAGCCGGGCGATCACCCGCGGCACCCGGTACCTGTCGCGCGCCGTCCGGGCCGCGACGATATTCGCGCTGTCGTTGGGGGTGAGAGCGACGAAGGCCTCGGCGTCCGCGATTGCCGCCTGCTCGAGCACGCGCGGGGTGATCCCGTTGCCGGGGATGAACCGGCCGCGGAAGCCCGACGGCAGCCTGGCCTGTACCTCGTCATCCAGCTCGATGACGGTGACCTGGTCGCCTTCGGCGTCGAATCTCGTCGCGAGCGCCAGTCCGGTCCGTCCGCATCCCATAATCACGACTTGCATGCTGCCTCCTGGGCCTGACTGCGGACCTGTTCCTGGGCCGGCGGCCTGGCCCTGGCCCGGGCCCGGATGAGCGCCTTCCTGGTCTCCTCAGCCAGCAGCAGGACGACCCCGAGTGCGAAGAGAATCAGCCAGTCGGTCAGGCTCAGCGGTGCCGTGTTGAAGACCGACTGGAGCGCCGGGACGTAGCTGATGCATGACATGAAAGCTAGCCCGAACAGGCCGGCGAACACGAGCGGCTTGTTGGAGAAGATGCCGACGCGCAGGACACTCTGCTCCTGGGTGCGCACGGCGAAGCTGTTGAAGAACTGGCTGACGACGATGCCGGCCTGAGTCATCGTGAGCGCCTCCCGGTACGTCGGGTTAGCCGCGGTGAAGTCGCTGAACGGCAGGTGGGCCGTGTGAATCCGCCAGAAGAAGGCGGCTACCACGCCGGCCGCCTGGATCGAGCCAAGGAAGCAGAAGCGCCTGACTACCTTCCAGTTGAACAAATGCTCACCCGGCGGTCTCGGCGGCCTGGACATGGTTCCCGGCTCGGTGCGCTCAGTGCCCAGGGCCAGGGCCGGGAGCACGTCGGAGCCGAGGTCGATCGCGAGCACCTGAAGGGCGCTGAGCGGGACGAGCGGGAACCCGACGAAGACGGCGACGAGGATCGGCGCCAGCTCCGCGAGGTTATGGCTGAACAGGTAGATCAGGAACTTGCGGATATTTGCGTAGACGGTGCGGCCGAGTTCCACCGCCGCCGCGATCGACGCGAAGGAATCGTCAAGCAGGATCATGACGGAAGCGGCCCGCGCGACATCGGTGCCGCCCTCGCCCATCGATACTCCGATGCTGGCCCGTTTCAGCGCCGGCGCGTCGTTGACGCCGTCTCCGGTGACCGCGACCACCTCGCCGCGGTCCTCGAGCGCCGCGACGATGCGCATCTTGTGCTCCGGCTTGGCCCTGGCGAACAGCACCTGCTCGGTTCCCTCGGCGGCGTCGGCGATCTGGCTGTCGCTCATCGCGTCGAGGTCGCTGCCGTTCAGGATCGTGGCCGGTCCGTCGCCGATGATCCCCACCCGCCGCGCGATCGCTTCCGCGGTCAGGCCGTAGTCGCCGGTGATCATGTGAATGACGATGCCGGCTCGCCGGCAGGCCGCTACCGCGTCGACTACCTCGGGCCGCGGCGGGTCCGACATGGCGATCAGGCCGAGCAGGGTGAGCCCGTTTTCGACCTGGTCGACGGCCGGATGGCTGTGCGAGATCCGGCGCCGTGCCACCGCCAGGACGCGCAGACCCTGGGCCGCCAGCTGGTCGTTGGCGGCCGCCACCCGCTCCCGCAGCGCGTCGTCGAGCGGCAGGTCGCTCGCGTCCCAGCTGACCCGGACGCAGCGCTCGAGCAGGGCCTGGGGGGATCCTTTGACGTAGGCTTCGTATCCGTCCTGGTCGGTCTGGTGAACCGTGCTCATCAGCTTGCGGTCCGCGTCGAACGGGAACGTGAGCACCCGGGGAGCGCTCTTCTCCTCGACCGCCAGATCGATTCCGGCCTTGGCCGCGGCAACCAGGATGGCGCCTTCCGTCGTGTCGCCCAGTACCCGCCAGCCGAGGCGTCGATCGGGGTCGGGCTGGAGCAGCCTGGCGTCGGAGCACAGGCTGCCTGCCCGCAGCACGCCGGTCACCGCCCCGGCCGCCTCGACCTCCCCGTCCGGCGCGTAGCCGACGCCGGTCACGCCGTGCGCCCGGCCGGACTCCCACACCGTCTGGACGGTCATTTCCGCCTTGGTCAGCGTGCCGGTCTTGTCGGTGCAGATCACGGTCGTGGATCCGAGCGCCTCGACGGCGGTGAGCCGCTTGATCAGTGCCTTGCGGCGAGCCATCCGGCGGACCGCCACAGCCAGTGAGACCGACATCGTGGCCGGCAGGCCCTCTGGTACCAGTGCCACCATGACGCCGAGCGCGAAGACGAACGAGCCGACCACGGACCCGCTCACGGCGGCGCGGATGGCGAACAGGCTCGCTCCGGCCGCGATCGCCACGGCGGCGACGCGCCTGGCCATCACCGTCACCTCGCGCTGCAGCGGGCTGTCCTCGGCCGGCACCTCCGAGGTGAGCCGGTAGATGCGGCCGAACTCGGTGGCCAGGCCGGTCGCGAACACGACTGCGCGGCCGCTGCCGTTGACGACCGACGTGCCCATGAAGACGCAGTTCCGCGCGTCGGAGGTCTTCGTCTCCGGCACGGCCTCGGCGATCCTGGGGGTCGGGCGGCTCTCGCCGGTCAGGGCCGCCATCTCGACGAGGAGGTCGTGGGCGTCGATCAGCCGGCAGTCGGCGGAGATCGCGTCACCGGCGTCCAGCACCACGATGTCTCCAGGGACGAGATCGGCCGCCGGGACCTCGGTCCGCTCGCCGTCGCGGATCACCCGCGCCGTGGCCGGCACCATCGCCTGGAGCGCCTCGGCGGTCCGCTCGGCGGCATGCTCCTGCGCGAAGCCGATGCACGCGTTCAGCAGGACTACGCCCAGAATGCCGATCGCCAGCTCGAGGTTGGCCGCGTTCCGCGGGCTGGTGAGCGCGTAGGCGAGGAAAGTAATCGCGGCGGCGACGATCAGCACGACGGCGAACATGTTCGAGAACTGGGGCCAGAACTCGGCCAGCAGCGACCGCCGGCGCGCCGCCGGGAGCTGGTTGGCACCGGCCTCGGCCCGCCTGGCCAGCACCTCATCCGCCGACAGGCCCTGCGGGGAGCTCTTCAGCTCCTCGAACACCCCGGAAGCGTCGAGCGTCGGCACGGCCATCATCAGATGCTCTCGCAATCGCGGCAGGACGGGGGCTGCCGGGGGGACTGGGCTGGCGGCTGGGGGGACTGGGCTTGGGGGCTGGGCTGGGGGACTGGCTGGCGGATGGCGGGACTGGCTAGGGGCGACCTACCGCGTCGAGCGCCCGCCCGAGCACGTCGCCCGGCTCGCTCGAGCCCGTTTCGATCGTGACGGCAGCGGGCCACGGCGCCTGCGCCCGCGCCATCCTGGCCGTCACCTCGGGGTAGGCGTCCGACAGGCTGTCGGTCCGGCGCCTGATCCGGTCCTCGGTGACCGCCGCGGGGGCCGCGCACAACAGCTGAACGAAGTCGGCTGCCGCCTGGTCAGCCATCGCGGCGGCCGCCGCCCGGTGCTCGGGCGATCCCCAGGTGGCGTCCAGGATGACCGACTCGCCGTGCGAGGTCAGCTCGGCCGCCCGGCGGACGAGCTCGGCGTACGTGCGCTCGGTCCAGGCCGGGGCGTAGATGCCGCGGCCGTAGCCCGCGTGGGCGGGCTGGGCCGCCGGCATCTCCGCCATTTCCTTGCGGATCCGGTCGCTGGACAGGACGGTCCAGCCGAGCCGGTCGGCCAGCGCGCCGGCCAGCGCTGACTTGCCGGTGCCTGGCAGACCGCCGACCAGGACGATGGTGACCGCGCCGGCCCGCAGGTGGCGCAGCGTCAGCGCGGCGAGCTGCCTGGCTTCCTGGCCGGCCAGCTGGTCGCCCTGCCGGGCGCGCAGGCAGCCGACCTTCGCGCGAACGAATGCGCGGTAGGCGACGTAGTGGTGCCGCAGCGAGGCGGGAGCGGGATCGCCGGAGAACTCGACGTACCAGTCGAGGAACCGGCCGGCCAGGTCGTCCGCGCCGAGCCGCTCGAGGTCCATCGCCAGGAACGCGGCGTCGTCGAGCCCGTCGAGCCAGCGGAGCTTGTCGTCGAACTCCAGGCAGTCCAGGATCCGGGGCCCGTCGGCCAGGCAGAAGATGTCGGCGGCGAGCAGATCCCCGTGCCCGTCGACCACGTGGCCGCCGCGGACGCGCGCGTCGAGCAGCGCCGACCGGCCGGCGAGGAACCGGCCGGCCAGCCATTCCACCGCATCGATGTCGGCCGGCTCGATCAGGCCCCCGGCTATCGTCCTGGCCTGATCGACGTTGTCGGTCCAGCGCTGCCGCAGTGCGTCGCGGCTGCCCTGCTGGCTGATCTCCGCGCCGCGCGGCGCCAGCGAGTGCTGCGCGGCCAGGATCCTCGCGACCTGGCGGACGGCGTCGCCGGCCGGGCCGCCCGTCTCGATCAGCGCCGACAGCCGCAGGCTCGCCGGCATCCGGCGCATGACGACCAGGTGGTCGCAGACCTGGCCGGCGGGGTCGCGCAGCTCGGCGACACCCAGGTACACGTCGGGGGCAAACCGGCGGTTGAGCTCGGTCTCGCGCTGGCAGACCGCAGCCCTGGCCTGCGCCGTGCTGAAGTCAAGGAATCCCGTGCGCACGGGTTTCTTCAGCTTGTAGGCCCGGTCACCGGCAAAGAACACGACGGCGGAGTGCGTCTCGGCCAGGCCCGCGTACGGCTCCTGGGCGGGCCCGTCCGGTCCGGCGCTGCCGGTGCAGTCATTCGCTGGCACGATCACCTCTCCGGTACCTACTCTTCCTCCCTGGCCGGCGGCCGGCAACGTCGGCCTGCCCGTGCCGCCGGCGGCACGGCCGTCAGCCGAAGGCCGCGGTCACCGGGGCCAGCCGCAGCACGTCGGCCGGGCTGGCCAGGTCGGGCAGCGAGATGAAGACCGTGCTGACTCCGCGCTGGGCGAGCAGCCGGTACCGGCCGATGTGCTCGGCCGCCGTCCCCGCATGGTGCTGGCGGGCGAACACGGCCGCCGACGTCCGGCCGCGCAGTCGTTCCACCTGAGCCGCGACCTGGTCGCGGTCGGTGCCGAGGACGGGCACGTCGAGCACCGTGATGGCCAGCTCGCCGGGATCGCGGCCCGCGTCCTCGCAGTGCGAGCGCAGGACGGCGAGCTTGCGGTCGAGCACGGGGAGGGCGGCGGGCAGGTTGCAGCCGTCGCCGAGCCTGGCCGCGATCCGCAGCGTCCGCCGCTCGCCGGAGCCGCCCACGATGATCGGGATGGCCGCGACCGGTCGCGGATAGAAGGTCGTCTCCGGCAGCGTCACCCGCTCGCCCGCATACGCCCTGGTGCCCTGCCGCCACAGGGCCCGCATCGTCTCGATGGCTGTTTCCAGCTGGTCGAGGCGCTGCCCGGCGGGCGGGAATGGCAGCCCGAACGCGGCATGCTCGCGCTCCCACCAGCCCGCGCCCAGGCCGCAGAAGGCGCGGCCGCCGCTGAGCACGTCGAGCGTCGCGACCGTCTTGGCCAGGATGCCCGGGGCACGGAACGTCACGGGGCTGACCAGCGTGCCCAGGCGGAGGCCGGCCGTCAGGCCGGCCAGCATCCCGAGCGTTACCCAGGGCTCGGGTATCGGCTCCCAGGCCCGTCCGACCTGCGGGATCTGGATCAGGTGGTCCATCAGCGCGAGGCCGGCCAGGCCGACGCCGGCCGCCGCCTCGGCGACCGCGGCCAGCCAGCCCGCCGGGTCGTCGCCCCACGGGAACCTGGATATCTGGAGCACGAAGCTCAGCTGGGCCGGCTGGCTGCGCTGGCTGGCCGCCGCCGCGCGGGCGCCGGCCGAGTGGGACGGCTCTACGGCGGCCTCGTCGGCGTGCCTGACCACCGCCCAGCCTTCCGCGGCGAGCTGGGTTTCCGCCTCGGGCATCCGGCGCAGCTGGCTGTCGAGCACGGTCGCTGGTACCGGCCTGGCGCGGTCGTGATTCCGCCGCCGGCACTGCGCCGCGTCGGTACCGAAGAGCACGGCGACGGTCGGCATGCCCGCCTGGCGCGCGAGCTGGGCGTGAGCACGGCGCCGCTCGGGGTCAAGGCCGAGCGTGTCGACGACCGTGTTCAGGCCGCGGCGGAGCCGGGCGGCGACGATCTGGTCGAGCAGGGCGAAGGCATCGGCTGATGCGTCGAGATCGCTCTCGCCGCTGCCGACAACGCTGCGCAGCTGGTCGGAGCTGACGATCTCGGACTGCCGGTAGCGGGCCGATGCCCAGGTCGACTTGCCTGAACCGGACGGCCCGACCAGCACCACGAGGGCTGGATCGGGCACCGTGACGACCGGCATCGTCACAGCGTAGTGCCGGGCATGCCGCTAGCGGCGCAGTGCCGGTCATGCCGCTACCGGCGGCCGCGCCAGCTGGTGCCGACTCCGATCAGGTGCAGCGCGAGGCGGCAATGATTCCGGGCATTTAGTTGACCTTCCAGGAGAAGCAGGCAGAGCGGCAACTGTGAGCCGGGGTGGGTGGGGTGTGGTGGTACGTGGTGCACCTCACTGCCCGCTATCGCAGCACTTACTCGCCGTAGCTGGCCGTGCATGAAGTCCATTGGCCCGGGTAGTAGGTGCTGTCCGATGAAATGAATCGAAAGGCAGCTACCGGCCATGGGATCGATATCGTCACAGACGACGCGCGCGTCGATGGGTGCCAGGCGCGCCTCGGAAAGCCCGGCAGCGAGAGCAATGGCCAGATTCGGTCTGGCCGCTCGCGGCGTCATTTACATCCTGATCGGCTGGCTCGCGATCGAGCTCGCCATCGGCCACAGCGCGCAGCAGCCGAATCAGGTAGGTGCGCTCCAGCTGCTGGCCAGCAAGTCCTACGGGCTGATCACGCTCTGGCTGATCGGCATCGGCTTCGTCGGATACGCGCTGTGGCGGCTCAGCGAGGCCGCCTTCGGGGTCACCGGCGAGGGCAATGGCGCTGGCCCGCGGATCAAGTCGCTGGTCAGGGGCATCGTCTATGCGTTCCTTGCCTACCTCACCTTCCAGGTGATCTCGGGCTCAAGCAGCAACCAGACCCACAAGCAGCAGGACCTGACGGCGAAGGTGATGCACCACACCGGGGGTCAGTGGCTGGTCGGCCTGGTGGGCCTGATCATCGCCATCGTCGGCGTGACCCTGGTCATAGAGGGCATCAAGCACAAGTTCATGAAGCAGCTGCGGACCGGGGAGATGAGCCGCAGGACCCGCATGGTCGTCGAGCGGCTCGGGATGATCGGGACCACGGCCAGGGGCGTGGTGTTCGCCATCGTCGGCGCGCTCATCATCGACGCGGCGGTCACGTTCAGCCCGAAGAAGTCCGGCGGCCTGGACAAGGCCCTGCTCACGCTGCGCCACCAGGCGTTCGGCGAGTTCTTGCTGCTGATCTTCGCGGTCGGCCTGCTGATCTTCGGCGTGTACGGGCTGTGCGAGGCCCGCTGGCGCCGGGTCTGAGCGGTACCTGACCTGGAGTCCCGTCACGCGGCCGGCTCGGCCGCGTGACGAGACACCGGCGTGCGGAGGGTGAGTTTCTCGGCGTGCAGGGTGATGTCCAGACGGCGGGTCCGGCCGATCACCTCTCCGTCGACCTCCCACGCGTGCTCGCGGTCGATGTCGATGCGCAGCCTGGTGAAGGTAGCGCGGAATATCTGCTCGGTCCGGTGGCGCAGCAGCACGTGCACGGCGAAGGCCAGCCAGCTGAGCCCGCCGCGGGCCGGCAGCACGACGACGTCGAGCACCCCGTCGTCGGGCGCGGCATCCGGCAGCAGCGGCACGCCGGCCTGGAGCCAGCCCACGTTGCCGACGATGATCCCCGAGGTCCGCAGCCGCACCGGCGGCCCGTCATCGACGGTCAGGGTGGCCCGGATCGGCCGGTCGCGCAGATGGCGCAGCGCCGAGACGACGTAGGCGGCGTAACCGAAGCGGTTCTTCGCCGCCTCGCTGGTGCTGTTGAGCATGTCCGCGTCCAGGCCGACGCCGGCCATCGCCACGAACGGCTGGCCGTTCGCCAGGCCGACGTCGATCTGCTCGTCTGCTCCGGTCAGCGCGACCTCGAGCGCCTCGCCCGCGTCCATCGGCAGGCCGAGGTTGCGGGCCAGCAGGTTGCCGGTTCCCGCCGGGATGATGGCCAGCGGCACGCCGGTTCCCGCCACCCCGGCCGCGCACGAGGTGATCGTGCCGTCGCCTCCGGTGCCGACAATCAGGTCGACCCCGGCCTGCGCGGCCGCCCTGGCCTGGCCCTCGCCGGGGTCGTCGGCGGTCGTCTCCAGCCAGAGCGGGTCACTCCAGCCGTGCTCGCCCATCGCCGAGCAGAGCGTTTCCCTGAACGCGCCGATGTCATCGAACTTGGTCGGGTTCGCCACTACGGCCGCGCGGCTCGCCCGCGGCGGTGCTGGCGAACCCGGCTTGGTGGCGGGCTCATCGGCCGTCGCGTTCTGCATGGCGGGAGCTTATCGGCTGATTCGCCCGGCCGGCGCCGGCCGGAGGCAGGGGCGGGCGGCGGCCGGATAAGGGAGGATCAGGTTCGTGGAATCGGCTGCCGACCTGTCGGCCCGGCGGGCGTTCGAGTGCCGGCTGACGGCGGACCGGGCTCTTGAGTCGCTGGACGAGGCCGAGGCGTTCCTGCACGCTCGCGGGCTGCTGACGCGCACCGCGGACTGCGCGCTGCCCAGCCTGTACGAGGCCTGCCACGAGGACCCGTACCGCCCTGGCAGCCCGGGCTTCGCGACCTGGCCGGCCACGAAGTGGCCGTGGTTCGGCCAGCTGGCCGACCGGGGGTACCTCGTCACCGCCGTGCACCGCGGCAAGAACCTGCTGGTGGCCTCCGACGTGGCCGCGCTGCTTGACCCGATCTGCCGGGCGGAGATCACCCGGATGCGGGCGGCGGACCCCGGGTGGGCCCGGCTGCTTGATCACCTGGCTGCCGCCGGGCCGTCGCTCGCCGAGGAGGTGCGGGCCGAGCTCAGGATCAAGCGGCAGGAACTAACCGCCCTGCGGGCTCCGCTCGAGCGGTGCGGCGCGGTCGTGTCCCGGTCGGTCGAGATGACCTCGGCCGGCGCGGGTCCGCAGACCAGGGAGCTGGCGCGGTGGGACCAGGTCTATCCTGGGCCGCCCGCCGACGCCGACCCGGGCCAGTCGTTCGCCGAGCTGCTGCTAGCTGGCGTCCGGGCGGCGGTCATCGCGCCCGAGCGCGAGCTGAGGCGCTGGTTCAGCTGGCCGTGGTACTGGACCGGATCCCTGGTCGATGACCTCGTCGGTGCCGGGCGGCTGCGCCGGATCGGCGCCGGGCAGGTGGCGGCGGGCTAGGTCCGGCTATCCGAAGGAGGACGCCAGCGCGTCGGCGAGCGCGTCGCCGCACCGGCCGCCGGGATCCTTGGCCGGGTTGTAGCAGCCGACCGAGACCCCGGCCAGTCCCTGGTCCCGGCCGAACTCGCTGAGCAGGACCGTGAGCCCGGCGAGGTCGAGCCCGCCCGGCATCAGGTAGTCGGTGGCCGGGAAGACCTCAGCGGACAGCACGTCGACGTCCAGGTGCAGCCAGTACGGCAGCCCGGCGGCCGAGAACCGGCCGATCGCGCTCGCGGCCACGCCGGCCGGATCGGCCGAGCAGGCAGGCCCGTCGCTGACGCTCACGCCGAGCCGCTGCGGCAGGTTGCCCAGGTCGCGGGCCTCGTCTTCGTCGCGCGCGCCGAGCAGCGCCACTTCGGAGCCGGAGAGCAGCGGTGCCGGGCCGAGCGCGGCGAGCAGGCCGGGCCAGCCGAGCCCGAGCAGCGCCGCGGCCGGCATGTCCGCGGCCTCGCCGGTGGGCGAGGTCTGGTGATCGTAGAGGTCAAGGTGGCCGTCGATGCTGACCAGCCCGATCCGGCCGACCCGGTCCCTGGCACCGGCCACCGCGCCCATCACCAGCGCGCAGCAGCCGCCGAGCAGGAACGGCCGCTCGCCGCCGGAGATGATCTGCCCGACCGCGGCCCGCACCCGCGTGGTCATCGAGCCGACGCTCGGCCAGCCGACCATCCCGCTGACCGGGTCGCGGGCCGAGCCGGTGACCCGGACGTCGGCGTCACCCAGGTCGGCGGCACCGAGCCGGGCGACGATGCCCCGGTCGCGCAGCGCCGACGGCGCGAGTTCGGTGCCAAACGGCGGTCCGCCGTCGGGGCTGCCGACACTGTCGATCGGCACGCCCAGGCAGGCCCAGGACACACGAGCGGGCATCTTATTTCTCCCCGAATCGACAACGACCGGCCGCCCGACTTCTCCGCCGGGTCAGCTACCCCGGACAACCGCGGCCTCGCGGCTCCTGTTCCGGCGGACTGGCCAAGCCGCAGGCCGCGGCCGCGCGGGTAGGGTGCGGTGCATGTTCGCTGTCCAGCCTGACCTGGCCGATCAGCCGGACCGGCGGAAGTGGAACGCCCGGTACTCGGCCGGTTTCGCGGCGAGCTTCGCGGCTCATCCGCTGGCCGTGGCGGCGCTGGCCATGCCGCTGCCCGACGGGGCCGTGCTCGACCTCGCGAGCGGGCCGTCCGGCAGCGTCTTGCTGGCGGCCGCGGCCGGCCGCCGCGCCGTCGCCGTGGACGCCTCTGACGTGGCCCTTGACCTGCTCGACCAGGAGGCAGCCCGCCGTCAGGTGGCCGGGCTCGTGGGCGAGGTTCACGCCGACCTGACCAGCTGGCGGCCGGAGCCGGCCAGCTATGCGCTGGTGCTGTGCACCGGCTACTGGGACCGGGACCTGTTCGCCGCGGCCGCGCGGGCCGTGCTGCCGGGCGGGCTGCTCGGCTGGGAGGCGTTCACCGCCGACGCGCTCCTGGCCCGGCCCGGCATGCCGGCGCAGTGGTGCCTGCGCGACGGCGAGCCAGCCTCGCTGCTGCCGGCCGGTTACCTGGTGCTGCGCGAGCAGGACCTGCCCGACGCCCGGGCGGGCACCAGGAGAAGGCTGCTGGCGCGCCGTCAGGCGGTTCAGCCCGGGCTCGCGGGGGCAGGAAACTAGCTGGTCGCGGCCGCCCAGCCCGAAGGACGCGGCCCCAAAGTAGGTAGCGCCGGTCAGAATATAGGCAATCACTCCCGATTCCCGGCGCCGTCAGCGGTTCTACGGTCGCGGCATCAGCACATCAGCTCAGCGGAAGTCGAGGAGGCATCATGCCGCTTTACATGGACGTCCACACCATCGACGGCGGGGTAGCGGCCGACGAGGTGGCCAAGGCCCACATGGCGGACCTGCAGACCGAGGGCAAGTACGACGTCAAGTACCTGCGTTACTGGGTCGACGAGGGGCAGGGCAAGGTCTTCTGCCTTGTCGAGGCACCGTCCGCCGATGCGGCCGCGACCGTGCACCGCGAGGCACACGGCCTCGTCGCTGACGAGGTCTTCGAGGTCCAGGAAGGATCCTGACCTGACTGGCCAGGGCCAGGCCGGCGGTGACCGGGCCCGGCCGGCCCTGACCGGTGCCCGTCAGGAAGGATGCGCCTGCGAGTTCACGTCCTGGCTGGTATCCAGCGGCGTGGTCGGCTGGCCGTTGGGCATAGCCGCCGGCCTGATGTCGGCGGTCCCGGTCTGGGCCGGCCGGCCGGCCGGCTTGTTCCGGTTGCGGATATACGCCGCCACGGCTCCGCCGGCCGCGGTCAGCGTCGCGAGCAGGCCGACCGGCTTGGCCCAGCGGCGCTGCCGGGGCTGAGCGGGATCCAGCCGCCGCGCGGCCTCCGACATCATGGCCGAGACCTTGGGCGCGACCGTGTCCTGCAGCACCTGGCCCGAGTGCTCGACCCGAGGCGCCGCCCAGGCACGGGTCCGCAGCAGCTGCCGCCTGGCCGCCTGGCCGGTGCTCCTGGCCAGCGGCTTGGCTCGCTCTGTCACCGGCTTCAGCTGGGCCGCCGCATGGCGGGCGCCGTCCACCACGGTTCCGCTTCGATTCTTGGGGGACATTGCTACCTCCGGGAGTGTGCTTCGCCTGTCGGCCATCAGTAATCACTGCCCCAGGCGAGCGAGGGCAATCGCTTCGGCCCGGAATGGGTTCCGCGGCGTGCGCCGCGGCTGGTGACCCGACGGCGGTCAGGCGTGGCATCAGCCGCGCCTGACGCACACTGTAACCATGCTGCTGCTGGAACGTGCCCGGCGGGGGCCCGCCCGGCCCGCCGGTCCCGCCCGCCGGTTCCGCCCGCCCCCGCCCGCCGGTCCCGCCCGCCCCGCCCGGTCCCGTCGGGCCCGCTCTGAGTTCCTCCTGAAGCAGTTGGCGCTCTTATCATTACTTCGGTGGCCGCAAAAGCCGCAAAAGCCTCGCGATCATGACGCAAAGTCGTGCTAAGTGCCAATGCCGGCGAAAGCGGCGCTGGCGATATGGGTGCATATCGGCCTGTCTCCGGCACGGGAGTTGTCGCCCGACCGCCGCTGGGAGCGGGTTGCCGGGCTTACCTGGCGCCGCGCAACCGGCGTGCTGGGCGGCATCAACGAGATCTTCGTTATGGGTAAGGTTTTGACCCGATCGACGGCAGAATCACCCCATGAGAAGCCTTAGGTGGCCGTCCGCGCGCCCGCCATCGGTGCCCCCGGCCCGGGTTCGGGTGCCCACGACGCGGGTGCCCACGGCGC
>JADGPC010000230.1 GCA_017882645.1 Streptosporangiales bacterium
CGGTCCGCAGGATCCTGATGATCAGCCAGCACGCCAGGGCCCAGGCCGGCAGGTCGAACGTGGTCGTGCTGAGCAGATGCCCGGCGCCCATCGTCAGCGGGGCCACGGCGACGCATACGGCGGCCAGCGCCGACGGCGAGGAAGTAGAGCTCGTCGCGGTGGTAGCCGTAGCGCGCGGAGTACGCGACGAGCAGGGCCGCCAACGCCAGCGCCGCGACCGGACGCCAGGCGAAGTCGGGCAGGTCAGCCTCGCCGCCGATGGCGTTCGTCACCGCTCCATCATGGCGCGGGTACAGATAACTGCAGATAACATCTCCGACCCGATCAGAGCTCTCGGGCGGCCCGCGCGCCGCTGGTGACCGCGCCCTCCATGTAGCCCTGAGCGTTCGGCGCGGTGTGCTCGCCGCAGAAATGCGCATGACCCTCGGCCACGCCTTCGTAGCCGGCGAACTGGGTGTACTGACCGACCCGCCAGTACGACCAGGCTCCGAGCAGGTGCGGGTCGAGCAGGCCGATGTTGTAGTAGGCCCGGCCGTTGTAGGCCGCAGTGATGCCGGGCAGGACCTTCTCGATATAGCCGAGGTAGTCGCTGGCCAGCCGACGAGGCGCGGCCGCCTCGTCGGTGCCGAAGGCCAGGCCGTACTCCGCCGGCAGCCGGGACGCGGTCGAGCCGGCCGGGAAGGCCAGCAGCAGCGCGGACGGCGAGGAGTAGTTGGCGGCCTGGTAGTTGAGTTCCCAGCCGCTGTTGGCGCCAGCGTCGGTGTAGAAGTTGCCGGTGTAGCCGCCCGTGATCCACGGGCGGCCGACGGTCTGCACGATGATCTTGCTGTTGGTGCCGTAGCCGAGGTGCCGGATCGCTGTCATCTTCAGCGCCGACAGTCCGGCCTTGGACAGGTCGACCTGGCGCAGCGTCGAGAACGGCAGCGCGAAGACGAACCGGTCGGCGGTGACGTCCTGGCACGAGCTGCCGTTGCTGAACGTCCCGGTGAGGGTCCCGTTCGAGTTCCTGACCACGGCGACCAGGCGCTGGCCGTACCGGACCGTCCCGGACGGCAGCTGGCTCAGCATGCCGGTGATGATCTGGTCGTTGCCGCCCGTGACATGCCAGCGCTCGTCTGTTCCCGCCAGCAGGGGCGAGGTCCTGGACTGGTAGCCCTGGCCGCCCGCGCTGTCGTTGTAGCCGAGGATGAACGTGAGGTTGAGCGCGGACTGATCACCGGGGTCGCCGCCGTACTCGTCCAGCACGTCCTGCAGGCACAGCCCGCCAAACTGGGTGCCGGTGCCGCCGGGGAGATTGGCCGACATCCACTGCGGAACGCTCATCGCGTCCCATTTCCGGCCCTTCGCATTGGACCTGAGGTAGGTCTGGGGCCACGGCACCGCCTTGACCGCCTGGTGAAACACGGGGTAGTAGGTGTGCTGCCAGTCCGAGTTGAGCCGGGCCTGGGTGTAGCGGCGGCCGTTGAACCAGTAGGTGTCGCTGGTGCCGGCGGGGTACCCGCCCGTGTCGTCCAGCCCCAGGCTGAAGCGGCTGACCAGCCGGAGCATGGCGGAATGCTCGGATGAGATGAACTCGCCGTGCATCTCGGCGATCTGCCCGTCCGCGAAGTAGCCGCGCAGCGTCGCGATCCGCCCGCCCGGGTGGTCGTCCCACTCGTAGATCGTCGACCTCCACCCGCGGCCCTGCCAGAGCTTATGCGCGCACCGGATCCCGGCCGCTCCGGCGCCCACGATCACGATCCGGGGCTGGCTCGACGGCCGGGACGCAGCGGCCCGGGCCGCAGCCGGCCGGGCTATGGCCGCACCCGCCGCCGCCGCAGCCGCACTCGTCCCGGCGCCTTTCAGTACCGTCCGCCGGCTGACGCCAGCAGCGGCGAGCCGGAACCTGTCCATCGCCGCGTCGCGCGCCGCGAGGTCCTCAGCCGTGCCTCGCTCCGCCGCCCGCTCCGCGGCCGCGTTGTACACCTGAAGCATTTCGCGGGTGGTTGCCCTGGTCCGCGCGCGGCGCTCGGCGCGGATCCCGGTCACGTCATCGACCGGCACGCCGGTGGCGGCGGATTCGTTGCCCGCGGCCTGAGCCTCCCGGAGCAGGTACGTGAGCCTGGAGTGAAATGAACGTGTCATGCCCGCACCCTCGTCATCGCCGGATAACGACACGATAGTCCGGCTGATCGCCGGTGCTCTAGGTCGCGTCCAGCCGGCCGAGGAGGCGCCGCGCGGCCCGCTCGAGCAGCGCGATCACCTCGGCGGCAGTTTCCGGCTCGTGGTCGACGGCGAGGTGGATACCCAGGCCGTCGAGCAGCGCGTGCAGTTCGACGGCGGCCTGCTGCGGTGTTCCGTCCAGGTGAAACTGCCCGGATTCGACGCCGTCAGCGACGCACTCGGCGATCAGGCTGAGCCACTGTGCGTTGACCTCCCAGCTATCCTCGGCCAGCTCGGGATCGTGCGCGGCCGCGCGCCAGTACTCGAGCCACAGCACCCAGCCGCCGCGGCGCCGCGCCGGATCGAGCGACACCGACGTCACGACGATGTGATAGACGCGCTCCCACGGATCAGCGATCAGGGCGACCTGCTCGGCCAGTGCGGTCAGCTCGGCACGGACCTTGTTCCGCAGGGCCTCCCGCCTCAGCACCTCCAGCGTCGGGAAGTGGTGCTGCAGGCTTGCGACCGGCACGCCGCTCGCCTCGGCGACGTCGCTGTACCGGGTCGCGCCGTAGCCGCGGAAGATCATCACTTCGGACGCGGCGTCCAGGATGTCGCTCCGGTTGTGGCGCGGCGGGCGGCCCCGGCGCCGGATCGCAGGCGTGGTCGACACCTGCCGGAGTATAAGTCGGCTCGCCCCCGGCCGGCCGTTTCCGCGATCATCAGCGGCGCGCCGGCCAGGCGGCGGTCACCCGTCGGCCGGCTCGGTATCGTGACGTGGTGGGCGAAGCTGACGCTGACGCGGTGCGCCGACGGGCGGGCCGGGTACTTGTCATCGACGGCGACGGCCGGGTCCTGCTGCTGCACGGATTCGACCCGGCCAGGCCCGGGGAGCCGTACTGGTTCACGATCGGCGGCGGCGCCAAGCCTGGCGAGAGCCTGGCCGACGCGGCCGCCCGTGAGCTGCTGGAGGAATCCGGCATCTCTGCTAGCGCCGCTGAGCTTGGCGAGCCCGTCTGGCACGAGGTGACCACCTTCAGCTTCGACGGAACCCGCTACCAGCAGGAACAGGACTTCTTCCTGCTCCGGGTCGGCGCGCCGGAGATCTCGACGGACGGCCTGGACGACGAGGAGGCGGCGGTCGTCGACGGCCACCGCTGGTGGGCCGTCGCGGAGCTCGAGGCGACCGCCGAGTCGTTCTACCCCCGGGAGCTGCCGCGGCTGCTGCAGCGCCTGACCGGCTCGGGCGAGCCGTCACGCTGACCCGGGCCCTGATTCCATCAGGCCGAGCAGCGGCTCGTCCGCCGACCGCAGGTCGGCGTTGGGCAGCCCGCCCGGATATAGCCGCCTGACCTGGCCGGCGACCGCGATCGCGATCTCGACGTGCTGGCGCCGGGTGGCGGCGTAAAACTCCCGCGCTTCCGAACTGAGCTTCGGGAGCGCATGCAGCGGCTTGTCGCTGACGGCGAGCAGGGTGGCGGTCGGAATCCGGTAGCGGAACCCGTTCGCCGCGACCGTCGCCGACTCCATGTCCACCGCGACCGCGCGTGACAGCCGGAGCCGCTCCTGCACGGCGGTCAGCTGAAGCTCCCAGTTCCGGTTGGCGGTCGTGAACACGATGCCCATCCGGCTCCGCAGCCCGCGGGCGGCAAGCTCGTCCAGCAGCAGCGAGTTCAGCGTGTGGTTCGAGACCACGGGGATGCTCAGCGGGAGCACGTCGTCGAGCACCCGGTCATCGCGCAGGAACGCGGAGGCCAGGACGAGGTCGCCGATCTCCTGGTGATTGCGCAGCCCGCCGCAGTGCCCGATCATCAGCACGAGGTCAGGGCGGAGCACGGCGAGATGATCGGTGATCGTCTTGGCGTTCGACGGTCCCACGCCGATGTTCACGATCGTGAGGCCGGACCGGTCGGGCCGCTCGAAGTGCCAGGCGGGCATCTGCCGGTCCGGAGTATCAGGGCCAGTGAGCCCGCGGGCATCCGCGAGCGCGGCGCGGAATTCCTCGACGTGCCAGGCGTAGTTGGTGAGCAGCACGTAGCGCTGGAACTTGTCCGGCGCGGTTCCCGTGTAGTGGCGCAGCCGGTCGATCGACAGGGCCATCCGCTCCGGCCCGAACAGGAACAGTTTCTTGCGCCGCAGGTCCCACATGGTCTCGTCGACGGCCGGGCCGATGCCCGGGTCGTGCAGGTCCATCGCCTCGCGCCCCTGGAACACCGCGATCCTGGCGCCCGCGGACGCCAGCCGCCCCAGCTCGCGCTGCAGGTACCAGCGGATGGCTCGCGGTGACGCGAACTCGCCGTCCAGAACGGGATTGTGCGCCGACCACGGCCGCTTCACGGTCAGCCGCGGGTAGTGGCCCGCAGCGTCGGCGGCCTCCATGGCGTCGCACAGCCGGTCGACCTGGGCCGGCCGCTCCCGCTCGGGAACGGCTGAGAAATCCACCTCCAGCGTCA
>JADGPC010000003.1 GCA_017882645.1 Streptosporangiales bacterium
CGCGCACGAGTCGGAGATCCCGGCGCCGGGCGATTACGTCGTCCGTCGCGTTCTGGCCGACTCGTTCATCGTGGCCAGGGACGAGGCGGGCACGGTGCGGGTGATGTTCAACATGTGCCTGCACAAGGGCATGCAGGTGTGCCGGGCCGAGCTGGGCAACGCGTCGCACTTCCGCTGCCCGTACCATGCCTGGACCTACCGCAACGACGGCCGGCTGGCCGGCGTGCCGTTTCACGGCGAGGCCTACGGCGGCGAGGACGGGTTCGCCAGGACCGGCCAGTCGCTGCTCCCCGCTCCGTCGGCGGACAGCTACAACGGCCTGATATTCATCAGTCTGGACGCCGATGCGCCACCGCTCCGGCGCTGGCTCGGTGACTTTTCGTTCTACCTGGATCTTTATACCCGGCAGACGCCCGCCGGGCTGGAGCTGCGCGGGCCGCAGCGCTGGCGGGTGAAGGCGAACTGGAAGATCGGCGCGGAGAACTTCGCTGGCGACAGCTACCACACGCCGCACACGCACGCGAGCGTCGTCGACATCGGGCTGTTCCGCGAGCCGAAGGCGAGCAAGCGCAAGGAGGGTGCGCTGTACCTGGCCGGGCCGGGGGCCGGGACGACGTACAAGCTGCCGCCAGGCGGAACCTTCGAGGAGCAGCTGGCCTACGTCGGCTACCCGCCGGGGCTGATCGCGGCCATGGCCTCGGCGTGGTCGGCGGGCCAGCGCCGGCTGGTCGCCGATGACGGCTTCATGGTGTCGGCCGCGACCTTGTTCCCGAATCTGTCGTTCGTGCACAACTGGCCGCAGATCGACGAGGCGGGCACGGTCGCGCCGTTCATCTCGCTGCGGCAGTGGCAGCCGGTCTCCGAGCGGGAGACCGAGGTACTGTCCTGGTTCGCGGTCGACGCGTCCGCGCCGGAGAGCTTCAAGCGGGACTCCTACAAGGCGTACCTGATGTGCTTCGGCAGCTCGGGCATGTTCGAGCAGGACGACGTGGAGAACTGGGTCTCGATCACCGACATGGCGGCGGGGTCGATGGCGAGGCGGCTGCTGCTGAACAGCCGGATGGGCCTGACCTCAGAAGGCAAGCCGATCAAGCCGCCGATGGCGGCCTTCTCCGGCCCCGGTGTCGCCTACCAGGGGTTCGGCGAGTTCAACCAGCGGCACTGGCTGAGCCAGTGGGCCGATCACCTGGAGGCCGGCGGCGCGGCAGCAGGGAGCGCGTCGTGACCGGCGGGCGGCCGCTGCCGTATGGCGACCCGGCCCATCAGGACGCGCATCAGTTCCTGGTCGAGGAGGCGGCGCTGCTTGACGCGGGCAACTTCCAGGGCTGGCTTGACCTGCTGACGGCCGACATCAGGTACCTGATGCCGGTCCGGGTGACGACCGCCCGCGGCGCGGGCTTCGACT
This sequence comes from Streptosporangiales bacterium, assembly GCA_017882645.1. Classification (GTDB taxonomy): domain Bacteria; phylum Actinomycetota; class Actinomycetes; order Streptosporangiales; family Streptosporangiaceae; genus Chersky-822. Next base: position 1,406 of record JADGPC010000003.1, read on the forward strand.
CGCTGGCCGACATGGGCCACTTCGACGAGGACCTGTACGCACTGCGCAAGCGGGTGCAGCGGCTGGCCACCGACCATGCCTGGACCGAGGATCCGCCGTCGCGTACCCGCCATTTCGTGTCCAACGTCCGTACCTTCACGGCCGGCCAGGCCGAGCTGCGGGTCGAGTCGGCGCTGCTGCTGTTCCGCAGCCGGGGCGACACCAGGGAGGCGGACCTGCTCTCGGCCGGGCGTACCGACCTGCTGCGGTGGACCGAGGCCGGATACCGGCTGGCCAGGCGGGAGATCCTGGTCGACGAGTCGGTGCTGCGGACCCAGAACCTGGCCATCTTCCTGTGAGCGGGCAGATCGGGCCTCGTGCTATCCGGCTGGGCAACGAGTTCAGCGAGGTCGTGGTCGAGCTCGTCCGCACCCGCAACGGCGCCAGGCTCCGGATCTCGGTGCCGAGCTCAGGCCGGCAGATCTCGCTCTGCCCGCTCGAGCTCGAGTCCCTGACCTGGCAGGATCCTGAGTTCTTCAGCCGGCTGCTGGCGACGCCGCACGGCCCCGAGGACGGCTGATGGGCTGGCTGGACGGCAAGCGGGCGCTCGTCGCCGGCGCCGGGTCGGGGATCGGCCGGGCGGTGCTCGACGCCTTCGCGGCCGAAGGCGCCCGGGTGGCGGCGTTCGAGCTCGACCCGGGCAAGTGCGAGCGGCTGGCCGCCGAGCTGCCTGAGTGCGTCGTGCACCAGGGCGACGCGACCTCGCTGGCCGACGCGCGGGGCGCGGTCGCCGCCGCCCGGGCCCGCCTCGGCGGGCTCGACGTGCTGGTCAGCTGCGTCGGGATCTTCGACTTCTACCGGGGGCTGGCCGAGCTCGACGACGACCAGCTCGACGCCGGGTTCGACGAGATGTTCCGCACCAACGTCAAGAGCCAGCTCGTATCGGTCAAGGCCGCGCTGGATGAGCTTCGCCGGTCGTCGGGCTCGGTCGTGCTGACGGTCTCGACGTCAGGGTTCTACCCGGGCCGCGGGGGGATCTTGTACGTCGCGTCGAAGTTCGCCGTGCGCGGCTGCGTGATCGCGCTCGCGCACGAGCTTGCTCCGCGGGTCAGGGTCAACGGCGTGGCCCCGGGCGGCACCCTCGGCACCGAGCTGACCGGGCCGGGCAGCATCGGCCTCGCGGGCCGGCTGCTGGACGACGCACCCGGCCGGGCCGAGGACCTGCGGAGCAGGACGCCGCTGCGGGTCGCGCTGACCGGGGCCGACCACGCGGGCAGCTACGTGTTCCTGGCCTCGGACCGGGCCCGCGGCATCACCGGCACCGTCATCCACTCCGACGGCGGTGCCGCGGTCCGGTAGCCCCGGGCAACCGCCGCCCTGCGGGCTGACTCAGGGTAGTCGCAGGCCAGCCTGGCTGGCCAGCGGCGCCGAGACGACCGGCGGCCGGTTAGCTCGCGCTGACCGGGCTGGCGGCGAAGACCGACTCGGTGTACCACTGCCAGGTGCTGCGGATGCCGTCTTCGCGCTTGATGGTCGGCGCGTATCCGAGCAGTTCCCTGGCCAGGTCGCAGGACGCGAAATTCCGGTCCACCTCGCCGGTCCGGCCTGGCCGGTACTCCACCGGGTGCTCAGGCGCTCCGGCCGCGGTCCGGCACAGGTCGGCGAGCTCGGCCACGGTGGTCTCCACGCCCGAGGCGATGTGCAGCACCGTCCCGCCCGGCACGTCGCGCTCCAGCGCCAGCCGCAGGCCGGCCGCGATGTCGTCGACGTGGGTGTAGTCGCGCGACG
>JADGPC010000231.1 GCA_017882645.1 Streptosporangiales bacterium
ACCACGGCGAGCTTGTTGCCGATCCTTATCGATGGCTCGAAGATACCTACTCGCCGCAGACGGCGGCGTGGGCGGCGGCCCAGAACGACCTGACGCAAAGCTGGCTGGCCGGCTGCGCCGACCGCGAGGCGATCCGGGAGCAGCTCGTCAAGCTGGCCGATTACCCCAGGTACGGTGTCCCGTTCGAGCGCGGCGGGCGCTGGTTCCAGTTCCGCAACTCCGGGCTCCAGGATCAGCCCGTGCTGCAGGTGATGGACGCTCCCGATGCCGCCGGGCGCCTGCTGCTCGACCCGAATACCCTGGCCGCCGACGGCACGGTCGCCGTCTCCGGAGTGTCCGTCAGCGAGGACGGGTCGCTGCTCGCCTACGCGACGAGCGGAAGCGGCTCGGACTGGCAGACCTGGCGAGTCCGCGATACCGCGACCGGTGCCGACCTCGATGACGTGGTCGAGTGGGCCAAGTCGGACGATGCCGCGTGGCGCAAGGACAAGTCCGGCTTCTACTACATGGCCCCGGAGCCCCCGCCGCCGGGCGGCGAGTATCTCGCCGCGAGCGGGCTGCGGCGGATCCTGTTCCACCGGATCGGCACCGCGCAGCGCGACGACGAGATCGTCTTCTCCAGCTCAGATCATCCCGACTGGTACCCCGCAGTGCGGGTCAGCGACGACGGCCGGTTCCTGATCATCTCGGTCTTCTCCGGAACGGCGCCGCAGGCCCAGGTGCACGTGCTCGACCTGACCGAGCCGGACGCCGCGCTGCGGCCGCTGGTCGGCGATTTCGACACGATCGCGGACGTCGTCGCGACGCAGGGATCGACCTTCTACCTGGTCACGGATTATCAGGCGGAACGCAAGCGGCTCGTGGCGGCCGACCTGGACCGGCCGGACCGGGCGCACTGGACTCAGATCGTGGGCGAGACGCCGGACACCCTGCTCGCCGGCTACCGGTTCGGCGGCCAGTTCGTCTGCCACTATCTGCGCAATGCCCACTCGGTGCTCCGGGTGCACGATGCGGACGGCGCCCTGGCGCGGGAGCTTCCGCTGCCCGGGTACGCGTCGGTGGCCGACGCGTGCAAGACCGGCGACGGCATCGCCGGCCGCGACGGCAGCAGCCTGATGCATTTCGGCCTGACCTCGTTCGCCGAGTCCGGCTCACTCTGGTCGCACGACCTCGCCTGCGGTGAGACCGCGCTGGTCAGGGCGTCGACCGCGGCGCTGGATCCGGGCCGGTTCACGGTCGAGCAGGTGCGCGTTACCTCGGCAGACGGGACCGAGCTGACAATGTTCGTGACCCGGCGCGACGACGTCGTCCGCAGCGGCGACGTACCTTGCCTGCTCTACGGCTACGGCGGGTTCGACATCGCGATCACGCCGTCGTTCTCGCTGCTGCACGCCGCCTGGCTGGACAGCGGCGGCCTGCTCGCCGTGCCCAACCTGCGCGGCGGCGGCGAGTACGGCCGTGCCTGGCATGACGCCGGGCGGCTCGCCGTCAAGCAGAACGTCTTCGACGACTACTGCGCCAGCGCCCGCTGGCTGGCCGACTCGGGCTGGTCCCGCCCGGGCCGGATCGCGATCTCGGGCGGCTCCAACGGCGGGCTGCTGGTCGGGGCGTGCCTGACCCAGCACCCGGAACTGTTCGGAGCGTGCGTGCCAGCCGTCGGCGTGATGGACATGCTCAGGTTCCACAAGTTCACGGTCGGAAGCGCCTGGATCGCCGACTTCGGCAGCCCGGACGACCCGGAGCAGTATCAGTGGCTCAGGGCCTATTCGCCGCTGCACAACATCCGCGACGGCGAGCGGTATCCGGCCACGTTCGTGCTGACCGGAGACCATGACGACCGGGTGGTGCCGGGCCATTCCTTCAAGTTCGCCGCGACAATGCAGGCCAGCCAGGCCGGGGACGCGCCCGTGCTGATCAGGATCGAGACCTCGGCCGGGCACGGGGCGGGCAAGCCGACCAGCAAGATCATCGCCGAGTCGGCCGACGTGCTGGCGTTCCTGCGGCTGGCGCTCGGCATCTCGGACCCGGTCGGCTAGCGCGGATCGGACCGCGGGCTAGCGGAGGTAGGAGGCGCCGTTCAGGTCGAGCACGGCGCCGCTGGCCCACTCGGCCCGCTCGGAGGCGAGGTACAGCACGGCGGCGGCGATCTCTTCCGGCTCGGCGACCCGGCCGAACGGGCTCTGCGCCCTGATCTCGTCCCCGCGCGGTGGCTTGAGGTGCTCGTTGGTCATGTCGGTGGCCACGAACCCCGGCGCCACCGCCGACACGGCGATCCCGTGCGGAGCCAGGGCGCGGGCCAGTGACTGCGAGAGGGAGTTCAGGCCGGCCTTGCTCGCGCCGTAGGCCGGCGAGTTGGGCTCGCCGCGGAACGCGCCGCGCGAGGAGACATTGATGATCCGGCCGCCGCGGCCCTTCATGTGCTGAACCGCGCACCAGGTCGCATTGGCCGCGCCGATCAGGTTGACCCCGAGGGTGGCCTGCCACTGATCCTGCCAGTGCGAGTAGGACACGTCGGTGATCGGATGGGGGGTGAAGACGCCCGCGTTGTTGACCAGGATGTCGAGGCCGCCGAGCAGGCTGGCGGCCTGGTCCACCATCGCGCGGACCGCCTCGGCATCGGCCAGGTCAGCCTGCACGACCACGTGCCCGGCGCCAGGAAGGCTGGCGGCCAGGCGGCCGGCTAGCTCCGCCGAGCCGCGGTGATGCAGGGCAACCCGGTCGCCAGCCCCGGCGAACTCAGCCGCTATGGCCCGGCCGATCCCGCGCGACGCGCCCGTGATCAGGACCGCTCGTCCGCCCATTGCCCTGGCCGGACCTGGCTCAGGTTCCGCTGGCCGGCTGCGCCGGGCAGTCGGCCGGGACGGGCGGCTTGGGCCGGTACTTCGGCGTCACGGTCTTGACCACGATCTTGCCGTTCGCCTCCTTGACCCTGACCCTGACCGGCTTGGGCTGGCCGGCCTCCCAGCGCCTGACCGCCGCATGAGCGGCCTGGCAGGCCTGGTAGCTCTTGCGGATGTTGGTCAGGAGCGTTGACGCCTGGGCCAGGCTGCCTGACGAGTCCTGCCTGATCGCCTGCACATCCTGGGACGGGATTCCCGCTACCGGAATGTCGGTCTTCTGGGAGACGCTCGACAGCGAGATCCCGAACAGCTGTTGGTCCAGTCCCCGGAAGATCGCTACCTTGCCGCCGCTCGTTCCCACGTAGTACTGGCTGTTCAGGTACTGATGGCCGAAGAAGACACCGCCGCCGATGAGCAGCACGAACAGAGCCAGGATCGAGGTCATCACCGGCCACCGGCGACGGCGCGGTAGTACCTCGTCCTCATCGTCATCGACGTCATCGACGACCGCGGCGTGCCTGCCGGACGTTGCGGCCGCGGCCTGGCCCTGCTGCGGGCGCGCCTGGCCGGGCACCGTGTCCCTGGCCCTGGCGGTCGCCGGCACGGTCCCCAGGGTCGTGATCCCGGCGCCGCCGGGGGTCATCGCTGGCCTGGTGAACGGCTTGGTGTCGTGATTCTCGGCGCTAGCCGCGGCGCCGACCACCACGGGTGCCTTGGTGGGCGGCACTCCGGTCACGTCCGGGTCGATGACATCCGCGACGATGCAGGTGACGTTGTCAGGTGCGCCGCCCCTGATGGCCAGGTCGATCAGGGCAAGCACGGCATCGGTCGGCTCGGGCGTCGCCACGAGGGACTGGAGTATCTGGTCGTCGCTGACCGCTACTGGCAGACCGTCGGAGCAGATCAGGTACCGGTCGCCGGCCTGCGCGGTCAGCATGGACAGGTCAGGATCGGCGTCGGTGCGGCCATCAAGCGCGCGGAGCAGCAGCGAGCGCTGCGGATGAGTCGACGCCTCTTCCGGGCGAATCCGGCCCTGATCGATCAGCGCCTGCACGAAGGTGTGGTCGTGGGTTATCTGGTACAGGTCGCCGTCTCGCACCAGGTAGGCGCGCGAGTCGCCGATGTGGCAGATGGCGGCCGAGCCACCCGCCCACAGCATCGCGGTGAGCGTCGTGCCCATGCTGCCGACCGCGGGATCGGCGTCGACGATCCGGCGCAGGGTCTGCTTCGCCGTCGTCACGGCCGCGGCGAGCGCGTCGATGAGCTCCGACTCCGGCATGGCCCGCCGGTCGAGTGGTGCCACCGACGAGATCACCGCGGCGCTGGCGACCTCGCCTGCCTCGTACCCGCCCATTCCGTCGGCGACCGCGAGCAGATGCGGCCCGGCGTAGGCCGAGTCCTCGTTGCCCTCGCGGAGCAGGCCGACGTCGGAGCGGACCGCATAGCGGAGTGCAAGTGTCATCGGCGCAGCTCCAGGACGATCTAGCCGGTCGGGTCGGCGCCCCGACCCGCACCGTGAGTCGGCGGCCCGGTCAGCAACGGTCGGGCGTCGTGCTGTGGTCGAGCCTAGATCCTTACGGATGCAGGTGAGCGCAGCAAGAGGTTGAACACCAATTTCGCGAACCGGATATACAGTGCTCGCATGGTACACGCTACGGGCCTGTTATGAGCTATGCCAGGCCGACACACGCGATGTCGCCGCCGTGATCACAGGCCGTAGCACACGCCCGAATCGTATGGATGATGGTGCAAATCCGGCGGTTGCGGTTACGATGCGTGAGACACTGAGCATGAAGCGCAATGGGGGCCTTGCGCAGATCGGAGCATGACACGCCGATGAGGTCCGATCCGCGGGTAACTCTCAAGGATGTGGCCGCACTCGCCGGCGTTCATCCGGCGACGGCATCGCGAGCGCTCAATCACCAGACCAGGCTGCTGGTCAGCGCTGAGACCGCGAATCGCATCCTGGCGGCGGCTGAC
>JADGPC010000232.1 GCA_017882645.1 Streptosporangiales bacterium
CCAGGTTGCCTTCCTGGACCACGTCGAGCAGGGACAGGCCGCGGTCGCTGTACTTCTTGGCCACGGAGACCACGAGCCGCAGGTTGGCCTCGAGCATGTGCGCCTTGGCCAGGCGGCCGTCGGCGGCCACAGCCTCGAGGTCGGCGCGGAGATCGGCCGGAAGACCGGTCTCGGTCTCCAGCTTGTGCTCGGCGAACAGGCCAGCCTCGATCCGCTTGGCCAGGTCGACTTCCTGCTCGGCGGTAAGCAGGCTCCTGCGGCCGATCGACTTCAGGTACGTGTGCACCGAGTCGCCCATGACCGAGGTCTGGTCGTCGAGGTCGACCTCCGCGGCCGGGTCGTCGTCGGCGGTAACGGCAGTCGCGGTGAGTTCCGCGGCCACTGCCGCGACGCGGCGGGCCTTGCGGCCAGCGGCCTGGCCAGTGGCGGGACGGCGGCTGTCCTGCGGCTGGGCATCGTCGAGGTCAGCATCGAGCAGTTCGGCGTCGTCGAGTTCTGCCAGGGCAAGATCCGGGCCGCCGACCTCGATCTCGGCAGCTTCCGGCTCGGCATGAGTCACTTCGGCGGGCTCCACTTCAGAATTTCCGGTGTCGGCCGAGCGTGTGGTCGCTTCGGCGGAAGGGCCGCTCGCCTCGTTGCCGAGCTGGACGCCTTCGTCGGAGAGCTCGCGCAGGATCGAGCGGGCCTCCGCAGGGGTAACGTTCGCTTGCTCGAAAGCGTTCCGCAGCTCAGGAAGCATCACGTATCCCTGTCGGCGACCGCGCCGGATCAGGTCGTCGACAGGGTTCGTCGCGGCCTCGTCATCACGCCGCTCAGAAAGGGCGCTGGCAGACCTTGGCATCAGACACCTCCGTTCGGGTGCGTATCGCTTACGCAGGTCGCATCGCCCCGCAATCAGCAGTACCCAAGCGGCTCGGCACTTGGTATTGTGCAGTGCGGGCGCTACGTATAACGCGCGACGGGCTTTTTTGTTTCCCGCGTCGCGCGAGCGTGCCGGAATGTCCGCTTCCGGCGCCTTGCTTCAAGCGCGCTGCTTCGGGTCTACGTTTCAGGTGCACGGCGTTTCAGGTGCACGGCCGTGCGCCCGCCTCAGCCGGCCCGCCTGGCCACCTGCGCCCTGATCAGCTGCCGGTCCGGTTTGCCGGACGCCAGCATCGGCAGCTCGCCGACGACCACCATGGCCTGCGGGGCCGCATAACGCGGCAGCCTGTCCCTGACGTACGCCCTCAGATCGTCCAGGCTGGGCGGCCCGGCATCGTCCGCCGCGACGATCATTACCGTCACCCGCTCGCCCCAGTCAGGGTCGGGCGCCCCGACGACCACCGCCTCGCGTACCCGGGGGCAGCCCCGCAGCACCTGCTCGACCTCCCCGGCGACGATCTTCTCCCCGCCGGAGATGATCACGTCGTCGGCTCGCCCGCGGACCACTAGCCCGCCGGCCTGAGTGACCTCACCGAGATCGGAGGTGACGAACCAGCCGTCCTCGAGCGCGGCGCGGGTCAGCTCGGGAGCCAGCCGGTACCCGGAGAACAGCACCGGGCCGCTGACCCTGATCCGGCCGTCGGCACCGCTGGCGACCCGCACGCCGTCGAGCGGTATCCCGTCGTAGACGCAGCCGCCGCAGGTTTCGGTCATTCCGTAGGTCGTGACCACTCTCGCCCCGGTCACCGCCGCCTCGGCCAGCATCCCGGGCGGAATCGCCGCGCCGCCGAGCAGGATGGCCCGGAACCCGTCCAGCGGCGCCCCGGCGTCGAGCAGGCGGCGCAGCTGAGTCGGCACCAGGGAGACAAAGCTGCACCGAGCCGCGTCGGTCGAGTCCCTGGCCACCACGCCGGCGTCGACCCGGTCCCGCAGCACGGGAGCGGATCCAGCCAGCAGCGAGCGGACGAGCACCCCCAGTCCCGAGATGTGGTGCAACGGCAGGCAGCCTAGCCATCGCTCGCCGGGTGCCGCGCCGAGCCGGGCGAGCGACGCGGCCGCGGAGGCGACCAGCGCGGCTCCGGGCAGCTCGACGCCCTTCGGCAGGCCGGTGGAACCCGAGGTCGCCAGGACAACGGCCACCTCGTCGGGCACGCCGGGGCCGGCCAGCCCGCCGCGACTGGCGCGGGAGAGCCGTTGTGAATCCTCGGCAGTTTCCAGGGTAGAAGGGGCAAATGCTGCGATCAGCTCGTCGATCCTGGCTCGCGGCAGGGTCGGATCGATCGGCAGGATGGCCGGCCCGCTGCCGTCGATCGCGGCGGCCAGGGCTTCGAGCAGCCGCGGCCCGGCCGCCTGCGGCGGCAGCAGGACCGCGTGCAGCGGACGGGAAGTCACGGACGTAAGGTTAATCGGCGGATTCAGGCACCCGAAGCGAGGGGGAGAAGTGATCGACTGGCAGTCGTCAGGACCGGCTCCAGCGCAGGAGTACACCGATATCGTCTACGAGACGGCCGAGGGCATCGCGAAGATCACGATTAACCGGCCCGAGGTACGCAACGCGTTCAGGCCGACTACGCTCTTCGAGCTCCAGCAGGCGTTCAACGTGGCCAGGGACGACCCGGGCATCGGCGTGATCATCCTGACCGGCGCGGGCGACAAGGCGTTCTGCTCGGGCGGCGACCAGCGGATCCGCGGCGACGACGGCTACGTCGACGACCATGGCGTCGGCCGGCTGAACGTGCTCGACCTCCAGGTGCAGATCCGCCGGACGCCGAAGCCGGTGATCGCCATGGTGGCCGGCTACGCGATCGGCGGCGGCCACGTGCTGCACGTCTGCTGCGACCTGACGATCGCGGCCGACAACGCCGTCTTCGGCCAGACCGGGCCGAAGGTCGGCTCGTTCGACGGCGGATACGGCTCCTCGCTGCTCGCCGCCACCGTGGGGCTGAAGAAGGCGCGCGAGATCTGGTACCTGTGCCGGCAGTACAGCGCGGCCGAGGCGCTGGCGATGGGCCTGGTGAACGCGGTCGTGCCGCTGGCCGATCTGGAGGCGGAGACCGTCTCGTGGGGCAGGGAGCTGCTGGAGAAGTCACCGCTCGCGCTGCGGATGCTCAAGGGAGCGCTGAACGCCTCTACCGACGGCGCGGCCGGCCTGCAGCAGTTCGCCGGCGACGCGACCCTGCTCTACTACATGAGCGAGGAAGCCCAGGAAGGCCGGGA
>JADGPC010000233.1 GCA_017882645.1 Streptosporangiales bacterium
ATACAGCGGCAGGCGAGCTATGGTCGCCTCCGGGATGCCCTGCAGGCTGCGGTCTGACCTGGTTCGGCGGGACATACGCCGGCAACTCCTGGGGGGATCGGCACCGCGGGCGGGAAGCTCTGGTCGCCCGGATCATGCTCTCGCTCAACACGTTACGCCCTTGTGAACGTTTGCACAAAGTCGGGCCGATGCCCCCAGACGACGGATATGGCCTCAGACGTCCAGTGCCCGGCGCAAGCGGGTCTCATCGACCCGCCAGAAGTCGTGCTGCACGCCATCGATCAGCGTGACCGGAATCATCTCCCCGTAGTCACGCAGGTCCTGCTGCGACTCGGTGATGTCACGCTCGGTCCAGGCAACCCCGAGTTCGTCCGCGACCCGCGCGACGACCGCACGCGCCTCGTCGCACAGATGGCATCCCGGCCTGGACAGCAGGGTGATGGTGTGCGCCGCCGTCATCGGTACCCGGGATCCTCGCCGCGCAGGTCGGCCCAGTGGTCGTAGCCGGGATCCTCGGCATCAGGCGGCGCGTAGCCGTGTCCGTCTGACGAGGGCAGTCCCGGCGGCTCAGCCCGGCCATACCGGCCGCCTGAGGTGACCGCGCTGCCGCGCGGCGACCGGGTCACGCCGGTCAGGTCGATCCCCGACTCGCTCAGCAGGTCCGAGATCGCCGAGTACGACGGCAGCGGGGACATCTTGGCCTGCTGCAGGCCAAGCTCGATGGCGTTGGTCGCCAGGACCATGGACCGGCGCTCCGCGATGTACCTGGTCATGTATGGCTGGCTGACGTGCCCGTCGTAGGCTGCCCTGTCCTGGTAGACCTCGTACAGTATCCGCTGCATCGGCGCTGTCGGCACGGCATGCACGATGTACACGAGCGTGCCTGGCTCTTTTGCCCGCACCTGCTCGACGACCTGCTCGGTGAGCCGGTCGAACTCGTCGAGGCGGTCCTCGATCAGCGTGTAGATCGTGATCTGGCCGAACAGGCGCGCCTGCGACTCGGCGGCCACGGCGGCCTTCGAGCCGCGTCCGCCCGGGGCGCCAGGTCCGCTTGGATCGAGCGCGCCAGGCTCGGGCCGGAACAGGCTGGATTCGTCGAACTGACCCGGGTCGAGCTGCCCGGAGTTGAACTGCCCCGAGCCGAGGGGGGCAGGATCGTGCTTCCGTGCGTCATAGCGACCGGAGTCGAGCCGACCCGAGTCTCCTGACCAGCCTGAATTCTCCCGCGCTGGCTCCTCGTACCGGCCGGGCTGGCCGTACCGGCCGGGCTCGTCGGACGCTTCCGGGCTCTCCGCCGCGAGCGCCGCGAGCGCCGGATAGCTGATATCGGCGTCCGGGTCGCCGAGCCGCCGGGAGGAAGCGGCCGGGGCGGCACTGTTATAACTGGGCTCGTCCCGGTAGCCGGGGTAGGCCCGGTCCAGATCATCACCGTCGTTGCGGTCGCGCCGGCAGCCGTTCGGCCCGGACCAGCCGTCGTCGGCCGGGTAGCTCCGGTCTCGCCCGCCGGCCGGGCGGTCGTCGGGCCGGCGGTTGTCGGCCAGCCCTCGGCGGACGGCATTCATGCCCCCCAGCCAGATCAGCGCCGCCGCCAGCACGTAGGCCAGCGCGAACCCGGCACTTCCCAGCGAAACCCCGGCGAGCATCGCCACGCCAGGCAGCGCCACCGCGACGGCAGCGGCCGCCACGATGAGGGCCGGCCTGACCACGTCTTCGAATGCCCGGCCGCGGCCGGATCTAACCAGCGCCGCCAGACCGCAGCCGAGCGCCGTGACGAGGGTAAAGACCGCGAGGAATTTGACCAGCCCGACCGGCACAAGCTGGTAGACGACGGCGGGATCCGGCCAGGCCGTCGTCAGGGTGACATTGGGGCTGAGCGGATCGGTTCCGAGGATGACCAGGACGATGATCCCGATCGCCGATACCGCCAGCCGCATCGCGAACCTGGCCGGCACGCTCTGGCCGACCAGCTCGACCAGCCCCAGGCACAAGGCGAGCGGCGCGATCGCCTGGGCTCCTATCTGCGCGGCGCGGAAGATGGGGTCGCTGAAGCCGCCCAGGAAGCCGAGAGCCAGGGCGGCGAGCGCCACGGCCAGGCCGAAGATCGCGACAGTCCAGGCGACCAGGAAGCTGCGCGGAGTCCGGGCGCAGCGCCCGGTCAGGACGCCGGTCCCCACTGCTGCGGCCACCGCGCCAGCTGCCACGACGATAAGAGAGGCTGTCATCCCTGCCTTTGGCGCGAGAGGATCGCTCCGGATGCGAACTCCGCTGACCAGCTAAGTAGCGGCCCTTCCTGGCGAGGTCCGCTCAGGGTTCCCAAGCGTACCTATTAGGCTCGACTACCGTGACGGGGCTACCAAGACGCCATGCTCGGGCTGTAGCCGCGGGCGAGGCAGCAGCGGCGGCGGCGGCGGTCAGCCAGCCGCTGGTTACTCCTGACCCGCGGGCCGGCGCCTTCTTCGACGTCGACAACACCCTGATGCGGGGGGCCTCTATCTACCACTTCGCCAGGGGGCTGGCGGCGCACAAGATGTTCGGGGCGAGCGACCTGGTCAAGATGGCGGTCGGCCAGGTGATCTTCAGGATCCGCGGCGCAGAGAACGCCGATCGCATCGACGCTGCCCGCGAGGCGGCCCTGGCCTTCGTGGCCGGCCACAAGGTCGCCGACATTTCCTCGCTCGGCGAGGAGATCTACGACGACACGATGGCCGACCGCATCTGGGAAGGCTCACGGCAGCTGACCCAGGGACATCTGGAGGCTGGCCAGCGGGTCTGGCTGGTGACTGCGACGCCGGTCGAGCTAGCCGAGATCCTGGCCAGGAGGCTCGGCCTGACCGGGGCTCTCGGCACCGTCGCTGAAACCTCCGACGGCGTCTACACGGGCCAGCTGGTCGGCGGCCTGCTGCACGGCGAGGCGAAGGCGGCGGCCGTCCGGGCCCTGGCCGATCGCGAGGGCCTCGATCTTGCCAAGTGCAGCGCGTACAGCGACTCGATCAATGACCTGCCGATGCTGAGCCTGGTCGGGCACCCGAATGTGGTCAACCCCGATCCCCAGCTCAGGGCTCTGGCCAAGGAGCGAGGCTGGCCGATTCATGATTTCAGGAAGGGCCGCCGGGCGACCATAATCGCGATCCCGGTCGCCGCCGGCGCCGGCGTGATGGCCGGAGGCCTAGCCGCGGGCATCGCCGTGCGCAAGCACCGCGCCGACCGCTAGCGGCCAGGCCGGCCAGGCCGGGCGGGATCAGTCGCCGAAGGCGGGCCCGCGCTCGGCTAGCAGCTCGTCGATCTTCGAGGCTATGGTGTCCTTCACCTTGCCGGCCAGTTCAGCGATGACGTCCTCGTCGTCGCCCTGGTCGGGGGTGAACCCGTCGGTGAGTACCGGATCGCAGAACTCGATCATCCAGTTGGAGGGCAGCGGCACCGCGCCAAGCGGCCCGAGCCAGGGGAAGAGCGGCGTGACCGGGAAATAGGGCAGCTTCAGCCTGGTAGCGAGTTCCGGCCAGTCAGCAACCATCGGGTAAATCTCCTCGGCTCCGACGATCGCGCACGGGATCAGCGGAACGCCGGTCCGCAGCGCCAGCCGGGCGAACCCGCCGCGGCCGAACCGCTGCAGCTTGTACCGGTCGCTGAATGGCTTCCCGATGCCCTTGAATCCCTCGGGAAATACGCCGACCAGCTCTCCGGCGCCCAGCAGCCGCTCCCCCTCGGCCGGGCTGGCGGGCACGTGCCCGGAGGCCCTGGCCACCCGGCCGAGCAGCGGGACCGCATACACCAGGTCGGCACCGAGCAGCCGCAGATTCCGGTGCGCCTGATGCTCGTCGAGAACTCCCACCTGGAGCATCAGCGCGTCGATGGGCAGCACGCCGGAATGGTTGGCGACGATCAGAGCCGAGCCCTGCGCGGGCACATGCTCGAGCCCGCGCATCTTGATCCGGAACCAGCCCCGGTACAGCGCCCGGGCAGCGGGCATCAGCACGGCCCGGTTCAGTTCCGGATCGAAACCGGATTCTGGATCTACCGCATAGTCGCCGGCCGCTCGCCGCCGCAAGAAATCGGCGGCACCGGCCAGGCGCCTGATCCATTCGCTGACAATCGGCTGCTCTGAGTCGCTCAGACCTGAGTCGCTCCTACCGGAGTCGCTCATACCTGGCATACCTGGGTCGCTCATATTCGGATCACCGCATCGCCAACCCAGCCAGGCAGCCGGCCCGGCGAGTCTGTCCGACCCGCCAGGCCAGCCGCTACTTCTTGTTCCTGCGCTGAACGCGCGTCTTGCGCAGCAGCTTGCGGTGCTTCTTCTTCGCCATCCGCTTGCGCCGCTTCTTGATTACAGAACCCACGAGACCACCCTCGATCGATACCACGTGCAACGGCGTACCTAACCTTCACCGCCGTACTTACACGGCCGGGCGCACGCCAGTGCCACAGCGTACCCCCGTGGGTCCAACGCGGTCGTCGGCGCCCGTGCATCTGACGCTGGCCGACCGCGGTGCCCTGGTCGGGGCCGGGGGTCAGCCCGCTTCGACGAAGGCGTCCCTTAGGTACTGGTCGACCGCTCGCTCAGGCACCCGGAAGGAACGACCGACCCGGATCGCCTCCAGATCCCCTGAGTGAACGAGACGGTAGACGGTCATCTTCGACACCCGCATGATCGCCGCCACCTCAGCCACCGTCAGGAATCGGACGGCACTAAGCGGAGTTGCCTCTGCTGCCATCGCTAGCCCTCTCCGGCGCTATCCGCTGCGCCAAGCGATATCCAGCGCACCAGTCACGCCCGTATCCAGCGTAATTGGTACACGCGAAAGGGCAACCCCGCGCGGGTGCCTGATTCGGCTGGCCGACCAGACTGGCACGCGCAATTCTTAATGCCGCTATCCGCTGCCCAAGAGGCGGGACGACCGCCGCGACGGCTAGCCGGCTCCGAGCTCGCGGCCCCGGTCACGAGCGGCCTCGATGGCCGCGATGAATGCCGCGCGAACTCCGTGCCGCTCAAGTTCCCTGATCGCGCTGATCGTCGTCCCGCCGGGAGACGTCACCGCCTCGCGCAGGATGACCGGATGCTCGCCGGACTCGCGCAGCATGGTCGCGGCTCCGTAGACGGCCTGCTTGACCATCTCCAGCGCCGACGCGCGGGACATTCCGAGCAGGATGCCGGCGTCGACCATCGATTCCACCAGGAAGTAGACGTAGGCCGGGCCGCTGCCAGACAGCGCGGTGGCCGCGTCCTGCTGGGACTCGGGAATCCGCAGCACCTTGCCGACCGGCCTGAGCAGTTCCTCGGCTCGGCGCAGGTGCTCCTCGCCCGCGTGCCGGCCGGGCGAGATCACGCTCATCGCCTCGTCCACCAGCACCGGCGTGTTCGACATCACCCTGACGACGGCGGCATCGGCGCCGAGCCTGGACTCGATGAAGCTGGTCGGGATCCCGGCCGCGACCGAGATCACCAGCTGATCAGCCTTGACCTGCGGCGCGATCTCCTCGAGCAGGGCCGCCATGTCCTGCGGCTTGACGGTGATGACGAGCGTGTCGGCCTTGCTGGCCGCCTCGGCCGCCGACGTCACGTCGATGCCGTACGAGTCGCGCAGCGCGTCGGCCCGGTCCTGCCTGCGCACGGCGGCGATGACACCGGACGGGGCGACACCGGCCCTGAGCATTCCCGATAGCAGCGCCTCGCCCATCTTGCCCGCGCCAAGGATCGCGATCATCCTCCGAGCCTAGCGCCGGACCGCCGTGCGGCGGCCCGCTCAGGCCCTCAGCCGGCGCCGGCCCAGCAGCGGCCGGGCGGCTGGCTGGCCTAGCGACGCGAGGACAGCGCGCGGAGGAAGAACATCAGGTTGGCTGGCCGCTCGGCCAGCCTGCGCATGAAGTACGCGTACCAGTCGCTGCCATACGGCACGTAGACCCGCATCTGCGCGCCTTCGGCCGCGAGGGCCGCCTGCTCATCGGCCCTGATCCCGTACAGCATCTGGTACTCGAAGCTGCCCGGATCGCGTCCGATGGTGGCGGCCCGCGACTTCGCGATCGCGACCAGCCGGGGGTCATGAGTCGCCAGCATCGGGTAGCCGTCGCCGTCGAGCAGGATCCGCAAGCACCGCGCGTAATTGCGGTCGACCTCGGACCGCGCGGCGAGGGCAAAGCCGTCGGGAGCACGGTAGGCGCCCTTGCACAGCCTGACCCGCGATCCCGCCACGGCGAGCGCCTGGCAGTCGCCGGGACTGCGCCGCAGATACGACTGGATCACGCAGCCCAGGTCGGGGAAGTCCGCGCGCACCTGGCTCACCAGCCGCAGCGTCGCCTCGATCCTGGTGTGGTCCTCCATGTCGACGGTCACCGTGGTCCCCGCACTGCGGGCGGCGGCGCAGATCCTGGCGATGTTCTCCGCCGCGGTCTTCGCGCCATGCTCGGCCAGGCCGAGCCCGACCGCGGTTGGCTTGACCGAGACCTCGGACCGGCCGCCGATCGTCAGGCCGGCACCGGCGAGCAGCTCGAGCACGGCCACGTACTCGCCGGCCACCGCGGCGGCCTGCTCAGGGTCGACGGTGTCCTCGCCGAGGTAGTCGAGCGTGACGGACAGGCCCTGCCCGAGCAGCTGCTCAGTCACCGCGAGAGCGTCCGCCGCGCTCTCTCCCGCCACGAACCGCTTCACCACGTCGCGCGTGAACGGCGCGGTCGTGATCAGGTCGCGGACGCGTTGGCTGGCCGCCGCGGCCAGCAGAACTCGGCGCAGCACCAGAGTGCACCTCCACGAAGCACGAACCGACGAGCCAGCAGATCCTGCCGGCACAGGTTACTCCTGCCGTCCAGCTGTTCCTGCCTGCCCTTAAGTGTTCGCCTAACGGCCCCCGCTGGCCAGACCTAAACCTGAACCGACCCGCGCCCCCGCGGGTCCGCCGCCCCTCGGCCGCCCATCTCTCGGGTCCGCCGCGCCCGGCCGCCCGCCCTCGTTCGGTTCCGCAGCGCCCGGCCGCCCCCCGCTCAGGTCCGCCGCACCCGCCCCCGCCGCTCCGCGGCGGCTTAGAGGGCGCGGCGGCGGCCGAGGGAGATCTTGACGTTGGCCCCGGCATCGGGCGGGACGATGACCTCCTGGGCGGCGCTGATTCCGGCCGTCTCGAGCGTCGCCGTCACCGGGACGGTGCGCTTCACCAGCGCCAGCGCGATCGGCCCGAGCTCGTAGTGCCGGGCGGACGAGCCGACGAAGCCGACGGCTGCGTCCCCGGACCTGACCGGCTCCCCGTGCGGGGGCAGCCGGTCCTCGCTGCCGTCCAGGTGCAGCATGACCAGCCGCCGCGGGGGGTGACCGAGGTTATGCACCCGGGCAACTGTCTCCTGGCCCCGGTAGCAGCCCTTGGACAGGTGCACCGCCGACGTGATCCAGCCCATCTCGTGCGGGATGGTCCGGTGATCGGTGTCGGTCCCGAACCTCGCCCGGTACCCGGCGATTCTCAGTGCCTCGTGGGCTAGCATCCCGGCCAGCCCGACGCCGCGCAGCCGCTGGGTCGCCACGACCTGGGCCACCTGGTCTCGCTCGACGACGAGATCGCAGCCGAAGCCGAAATCCATCGTGACGGCGGCGCCCTCGGCCGCCACGCCGCTCTTGACCAGCGGCCCCATCGCGGTCAGCACCGCGTAGCCGGAGCTCACGTCCTCGGCCTCGACCCGCATCATGAACCGCATCGAGTTGAGGAACTCGAGCAGCGGCCCGGCCTCCCCTGGCTCGACGTGAATCCAGATCTGAGTGCCGTCGTCGATCAGGCTCAGATGATGCTCGACGTGGCCGTTCGGGCTGAGAATCAGCGACTGCTCCGCGCTGCCAGCCGGCAGGTCGTCGACCTTCTGGGTGCTGAGACTGTTCAGCCAGCTGAGCCGGTCCTGCCCGCTGATCCTGAGCACGTCCCGGTCCGACCGGTCGACCAGGCCAGCGGTCTCGGCCAGCGCCCGCTGCTCGGCGTAAGGGTCTCCGTAATGCGCGGCCACGCCGACATCGGGAAAGTCGGCCGCCACCGCACCTGGAACGGTAAGCAAGGGGCTGTCCATAGCCATAAGGGTATGCGCCGCGACCGTCCGGCCACCCGCCACCTGGCCAGGGGGCTCGCGCCGGTCACTGCTCGGCGACCGTGCCCGCGCTGACGGTGAGCCTGCGGGTCACCCTGACTCGCTCGGCCAGCCTGCGGTCGTGGGTCACGATCAGCAGTGTTCCGTCGTAACGGTCGAGTGCCTGCTCAAGCTGCTCGATCGCGGGCAGGTCCAGGTGGTTCGTCGGTTCGTCGAGGACCAGCAGATTGGCGCCCGAGTGCATGAGCAGGGCCAGGTCGGCGCGGGTCCGCTCGCCTGGTGAGAGCCTGGCGACCGGGCGCCCGATGTCGTCGGCGCCGAGCCCGAACTTCGCGAGCAGGGTGCGGGCGTCCGGCTCCAGCAGGCCTGACTCGGCGCAGAACGCGTCGAGCAGCCTGGCATCCGCGTCGAAGGTCAGCCTGCCCTGGTCGATCTCGCCGACCCGGACCGAGGGACCGAGGGAGCCGCGGCCGGAGGCCAGCGGCATCCGGCCGAGCAGCGCCTGCAGCAGCGTCGTCTTGCCGGAGCCGTTGTCGCCCTGGACCAGCATCCGCTCGCCCCAGTTCAGCTGCATGCTCACCGGGCCGAGCTGGAACGCGCCGCGCCGCACGACGGCGTCGGACAGGACGGCGACGATATCGCCGCTGCGCTCGGCCGCGCCGAAGCGCAGCCGCAGCTCCCATTCCTTGCGCGGCTCGGCGACCGGCTCGAGCCGCTCAGCAGCCCGCAGCGTGGCGGCGCCGCGCGCGGCCTGGTGCTGAGCGCCCTCGACCCGGCCGCGCCTGATGTTCTTGTCCGGTTCCTTGCGCCGCGCGGCGGCGCTCTTCGCCGACCGCTCGCCGGTACGCGCCCACTCCTTCTGCCGCCTGGCCCGCTCGATCAGCTCGTCACGGGTGGCGGCGTAGGTCTCGTAGGCTCCGGCGGCCCTGACCCGGTCACGCTCGAGTTCTTCCCGGTAGGCCTGGTAGCCGCCGCCGTAAAGCTTCACCTCACGGGTGTGCGGGTCGATCTGCAGCACCTGCCGTGCGGTCCGCTCCAGGAAGGCCCGGTCGTGGGAGACCACGACGAGTCCACCGCGGAACGCCGCCAGGTGGCTCTCGAGCAGCTCGAGGCCGGTCAGGTCCAGGTCGTTCGTCGGCTCGTCGAGCAGCAGCACGTCGAACCTGGCCAGCAGGACGGCCGCGAGCGCCAGCCGGGCCGCCTGGCCGCCGGACAGGCCGGTCGCGGGCCGGTCCAGGTCAGCGGGCAGGCCCAGGCTCGCCGCCAGCTCGCTGGTCCGGATCTCGAGGTCCGGACCGCCGAGCGCGAGGTAGGTGTCGAGCGCCGCCGCGTAGGTCTCGCTGGCCCGCTCGGCCGCCCCGCCCGTATCCGCCCCGCCGGTATCCGCCTCGCCGGTGGCTGCCTCGCCGGTGGCCGGCCCGCCGGTGGCCGGCCCGCTGGGCTGGCCGCCGCCGCTGGCCCGCGCCAGCCGGTCCGACGCGGCCAGCATGGCCGCTTCAGCGGCGGCCACGCCGGTGCGCCTGGCGATGTACCCCATCGCGGTCTCGTCGTCACGCCGGTCGCGTTCCTGCGGCAGGTACCCGGCCGTCCCGGCCGCGCTGACCGTGCCGGCGTCCGGCTGGACCAGGCCGGCCAGCACCCGCAGCAGGGTCGACTTGCCGACGCCGTTCGGCCCCACGACCGCGATCCGGTCCCCCGGCGCAACCAACAGGTCCGCGTTATGCAGCACTTCGAGTGCGCCGAACGAGACGCTTACGCCGTGAGCGGTCAGCGTGGACATTCCGCCACCCTAGACGGGCATCGCGGCGGACCGCCGCTCAATTAGCCCGCGGCGCCTCCGGCCGGCCCCGCGGCGCCCTCGGCTCGCGACCCCGCGGCGCCTCCGGCCGGCGACCCCGCGGCGCGGCACTGAGCGCACGTCCCGAACACGGTCAGGTGGCCGACGTCGGTCTCGAACCCGTACTCCGCGTCGAGCGCGCGCACCAGGGAGCCGACCGCCGCCGGGTCGAGCTGGGTGATCGCGCCGCAGCCACGGCAGACCAGATGGACATGCTGCGCGTCGGCCGCCAGGTGATAGCGGTGCGCGCCGTGCCCGAGGTGGGTGTGGGTGACCAGGCCGATCTGCTCGAGCAGCTCGAGCGTCCGGTACACGGTCGAGAGATTGACCCCGACCGCCGTCTGCTTCACCTCGGCGTAGATCTCCTCCGGCGTCGCGTGCTCAAGCCTCGTCACCGCTTCAAGCACAAGCTGGCGCTGGGGAGTGACCCGGTAGCCGCTGGCCCGCAGCGTGTCATCCCACGTCTGCGACATACGCCGAGTCTAGTGAAGTCCGCCGGATAACCCACTTGCCGAACGCCGAGCATGTGTCGTAGCGTGCTGGCTAACGCGGGAAAGGAGGTGGTCCAACAGTATGCATAGATGTCGGACTCGCGAGGTGGCTGTCAGCTAGCCGCCGTCCCGTGGAGCGCCTCAGGCGATAGCCCGATGTGCTCGTCACCGGCCTGCGAACCAGTTCCATTCCTGACTGTGCTCGCGTGCTGCCCAGGCGGCGGTCGGCGAATACACGGCAGACACCGGACCCCCGGGTGATCGGCCTCGTCCAGCCGGTCCCTGCGATGGGCTGCCATATGCGGCCCGGAGCGGGAGCAGCCCGGGGGCTTCTCTTTTCTAGCTTTTGCGCAATCCAGCGGCGTGACGGCCGTTCCAGGTCGCTGGCCGCTCGCACCGCGCCGGCCCCAGGCGCCTGCCCCTTAGGACACGCTCTCAGCGCACCGGATAAGCGGCCACGAACACCGTCGCCGCCCGGGCCTCGCGCGGCCACCGGTAAGCCCGGCAGCGCTCGCCGGCCCCCAGGACGAGCACGTCGCCGACGCTCAGCACCAGGTCGGCCTGGCCCGGCGACTCGAACTCGAATTTCAGCTGCCCCTGGATGACCAGGATCAGGTCCACGTCGTCGGAGCGGAACCAGTCCTCGTCAGCCGGCTCGCCCTGCTTGCTCACCCACACCAGCTCGATGCCTGAGCCCGAGAAGATAGTGCCGACCTCGCCGAACGGCGTGGCCGTGACCCGGTCGGCCTCACCGCGCAGGACGTTGAACAGCCGCACCGCAGGCTCGCTGCCCTCGCTGGTCACCGACGCTCCCGGCTCTCCGCGTCAGGGTCAGTGCCCACGCGCTTGAGCTGCGCGGATAGGTGCGGCTGCAAGGGCTGACCCACCGCGGCCATGTCGAAGGCGTAGGCCAGATCCGCGCCGACCAGGCCGTACAGCCGCTTGCCCGCCGTGACTTCCTTGGCCGTGGCCGTGCGGACGACAGCGTCGGTCGCCATCTCGATCTTGGTGCCGCTGATCGTGCCGTAGTAGATCTCGGTGATCCCGGTCGGGTGCGTGATCAGCACCTCGAGAGTGCTGTCCGGCTGCGGGCGCCAGAAGCCGACCTCCAGATGGGACGCGCGGCCGATCGTCCCGTCCTCGGCGAGCAGCCAGGTCCGGCTCGAGTAGATCAGGAACGGCTTGCCGTTATGGCTGAACGAGATCTCCTCGCCGTAGTTGGCGCTCTCGATCGTCGGGTAACCCACCACCCCCGCGCCCTCCCACCGGCCGAGCAGGAAGGTCAGCGGCGCGATGGCGGGATGGGGCTCGGGGACCGAGCCGTGCGCGAAGTCCATTGCGACAGCCTAATGGCGAGCCGGCTACGGCTACGGTCGCGCTGCCGGACGCCGGCCTGCCCGCCAGAGCCGCAGCACGAGGAGTGCCGAGCAGGCCGCGATCGCCGCGCAGGCCACCGTCAGGATGATCGCCGTGAGGTCAGCTGCCACGGCGGCAGTGTACGGCGGCGCGGCCGGCGTAACGGCCTCCCCGCGCCGGCGTCGGCCTCCCGCTTCTGACCGCGGGCCCCGCTGACCCGGCGAGACCCATGGCGGAACGGCAGCCAGGTTCGGCCGTGGCGTGCACCGCGTGGTGCCGGTCGAACTAGGCTGAACCACATGGCTTCTGGCGCACTCGTAGTGAAGGCAACCGCCGGCAGGAATGATCCTGAGCGCTGCAACCAGGCGTTCACCGTCGCGGCGGCCGCCGTCGCCAGCGGCGTGCCGGTCTCGCTCTGGCTGACCGGCGACGCGACTCTGCTGGCGCTGCCCGGCCAGGCCGACGATCTCAGGCTTGCTTACGCGAGCCCGCTCGCCGATCTGCTCGAGACCGTACTCAAGGGCGGCACGGTGACCGTCTGCACGCAGTGCGCGGCGCGGCGCGATATCACCGAGGACGACCTCGTCGAGGGAGTCAGGATCGCCGGGGCGCCGACCTTTGTCGCCGAGGTGCTCGCCGACGGCGCCAAGGCCCTCGTCTACTAGCGAGTCCCCGTTGCTCAGTCCCCGTTGCTCAGTCCCGCCGCCTCCGCGCCCGAACAACAGCGATGGGCCACCACCCGTGCTGTTTCCACGGCGGTGGCCCATCGCTGTTGAATCTTTGGGCCAGCGGATGCGCTCGCCCGGGTCAGGGTGAGACGGCGGCGAGGCGTTCGGTGCGCAGCCGCCTGGTCCAGGCCTCATCCGCGTCGGGCAGGGCCGGCAGCGCCCCGGCGGCCCAGCTGAGCAGCAGGTCGGCCAGGCCGGGATTGCGGACCAGCGCGGGCCCGTGCAGGTAGGTACCGAGGATCCGGCCCGCGTAGGCGCCCTCGGTGCCGTCGCCGTTGCCGACCCCGAGCGTGACCCGCGCCAGCGGCCGGGCATCAGGCCCGAGCCTGGTTACTCCCTGGTGGTTCTCGAATCCGGTGAGCCGGTCGACGCCGAGCCGCGGATCCACGTCGGCCAGCACCTCGCCCACGCCGCGCCGGTCGCCGCGGCCGCTGCTGATGTCCAGGATGCCGAGTCCGTCGACCGGCTCGCCCTGCGCGCCGCCGAACACCGATCCGATCAGCTGATAGCCCGCGCAGACAGCGAAGACCACCGCGCCGTTCCCGATGGCCGCCTGGAGGCCGCCGCCGGCCCGCAGTCGCTGCGCCGCGAGCACCTGCGGCAGGTCCTCGCCTCCGCCGAGCAGGTAGATATCGCCCTGCTGGGGCACCGGCTGGTCCGAGTTGACCTGAATCGGCTCGACCGCGATGCCGCGCAGCCTGGCCCGGCGGGCAAGCATGATCAGGTTGCCGCGGTCACCATAGGTGCTGAGCAGGTCGGGGTAGATCCAGACCAGCCGCAGCGCGCTGGGCCCGGCGGGTGAGCGGCCGGACTGCCCTGGGCCGGTCAGCGGCCCCCTGGCGGTCAGGCCAGGATCCTCCGCCCCCCACAGCATGTCCCCGTCCCGGCCGGCCCCGTCCTGGCTAGCAGCGTCCCGGCCAGCACCGTTCAGGCCAGCACCGTTCAAGCCAGGCCTGCGATGGCCAGCACCGCCTGATCCGTTCGCCGCGAACCTCGAGTTCGGCACCGTCATCGGCCCAGATCCTTCCCCGGGCGCCAGCGCGGGCGCCCCGTCACGCGGTCCGGCCCAGGGTGGTCCTGATCTGCTGGAAGGCCGTGTAGTTGGCAATCACGTCGAGGCCGCCGGCCGGAACCCGGTCGACCGCTGCCTCGACGCCATCGACCAGGTCGAACGGGACCTCGTCGGCCTCGAGCCGGACCGCCAGGTCGATCCGGCGCTCGCCCGCGACCAGCACCGGCCGGCCGCGGAGCACCCGGTAGTCGACGTCCCAGAGCCAGGACGTGTCCTTGCCGTCGGGCACCTGGGCATTGACTGCCAGCAAGACGGGCCGCCCGTCAGGATCGAGCACGTCGAACGCTTCCAGCCAGCCAGCCGGGTTCTTGGCCAGCAGCAAGTGCAGCGTCCGGCCGCGGCGCTGCACGGTCGTGTACCGGCCGGCCACCGACACCACGGAACGCAGGTTCGGCAGTGCCTGGCCGACGTCCGCGCCGAACAGGCCGGCCACGGCCAGCGCCATGACCGCGTTCGACCGGTTGGCCCGGCCAGGCAGCGACAGGCTGAGCTCGTGCACCGCGCCCGCCGAGTCGATCATCGAGTCACCGTCCAGTACCCAGCGGGCCGACGGCCTGGACAGGCCGCACTCGCCGCATCGCCAGCCGAGCTCGTCGCGGCGCAGATGCGAGCCGCACTCGGGGCAGCACCAGGAATCCTCGTGCCAGCGCTGGCCGGCCGCGACCCAGGTGACGTGGCTGGCCGACCCGGCCGCCCACGCGACCAGCGGGTCGTCCGCGTTGGCCACCACGCGGATGTCCGGCGCGGCGGCGAATGCCTCCCGCCAGCGCCTGGCCACCAGCCAGATCTCCGCCGCGCGGTCCATCTGGTCGCGGCTGAGGTTGAGCAGGACGACGACCCGGGGACTGGTCGCCTTGATCATCGACGGCAGGTAACGCTCGTCGACCTCGAGCACCGCGTAGGGAGCGTCCGGCGCGCCGCTGAGGGCCGAGACGAGGCCGCTCTCCATGTTGGCGCCGAAGGCGTTGGAGGCGACATCCTGGCCGAGCGATCCGATCGCGGCGGTCACCAGCCGGGTGGTGGTGGTCTTGCCGTTGGTCCCGGTCACCAGGACGATCTGCCGTCCGGCCGAGAGCTGCCTGAGCAGATCCGGAGCCACCCGCAGGCCGACGACTCCGCCGATGACGGAGCCGTCGCCCCGCCCGGTCAGCCGCGATACCTTGCCAGCGGCCTCACCAAGCGTTGACGCGACGCGAGCCCTGATCGGAAGCTTGCTCATGGCCGCGGATGCTATCCGGCCGCTGCGGCGGACAGCGCCTCAGCGGCCGTGGTCGGATCGTCATCAGTTCCGGTAATCAGCAACACATTTCCCTCAAGGGACGCAAGTTCTGCCAGTCTATGGCACCAGGAGCAACTCGGCCGAGACCGCCGCGGGCCGCCGCACTCCGGCCCGCACGAGCTCTTCCTACCCGGCTGCTACCCCGCCCTACTTCCACAATCTCCAGTAGTACTGCCAGAACTTCACCAGGGACGAATCATAATTCGTCCCATTATCATACTGAGTCGCCTTGACCATCTTATGCGGGTACATGAACGGCCCCCGCCCGGCGTAGTCGGCCACCCAGTAGCCGTCAGCCTCGGGGTTGCCGAAGACGGCCGAGGCCGACCCGTAGACCCAGACATAGAACCCGGCCCACCGCATGACCCCGTGGAAGGTGCTCACGTAGCCGCCGTCCACCGCCGTCTCCAGGTCAAGAGCGACCGTCACGCCGCGGGGAACCCGGAGCTCGTAGAGCCGCTCGAGCGCCGCGAACGAGTCGGCCTCGGCATTGACAGCGCCGGGATCGGACCTGACCCAGATGGGCAGTTTGCGCATCGCGCCGAACCGCTTCCACTCCGCGTCGGTCCAGGTGTGCGGGGTGTCGCCGCCGATGTACCCGGCAACCGCCCGGTAGCCGGGTGGCGCCGAGGCCGGCGGTGTACTCGCGTCAAACATCTTCACGGGGGGCAGAACCATTACTCCTCCTAGTGCGGGCCATTATCGGCCATTGGCCAGAACGTACGCGATAGGCCCCGGCTGCGCTGGTCGCCAGGCCAAACCGGCGGCTGCAGTTAGGCCGGCGGCCGTCCGCCGGCCCGCGGCCGCGGCACTCTCCGGCGCTAGCTGGCGCCCAGCTGGCCGCTCGCCGCCGGGACACCGCCGCCGCCGTCGTGATCAGCGTCGGCGTCGTAGCCCACGATGAACCGCCGCGGCCACGAGAGCACCGGCTCAAGCCAGCCGACCACGCCCATCTCGCCGGCCGCCTGCAGCAGCTGCCCGCGGTGGCTGGAGCCGACGGCCAGGATGGCCAGGTCAGCGGTGAAGGCACGCTGATCATCGGCTCCAAGCAGCGCCGTCCAGGCGGGCAGCCGGTTGCTGTCGAGCTCCATCGACAGCGGATGCCTGCGCAGTGCGGAGACTCGCTGCCCGATCTTGATATCGGTCCGGTCGACCAGCCCGGGCAGCTCGAACTCGAGCGGGAGGGCGAGCTCGAATGGGTCCGTCGCCGGGCCGGTGAGCGGCAGGGCGCGCTCCAGCTCGTGCAGCCACTGCAGCTGCGGAATCACCCAGTCCCGGCCGACCTGGGTCCCGGCGCCCTTGCCGCCGTTCAGGATCCGCAGGGCGATGCCGCCCACGGCCGCGGTGAGTTCTTCCGGCGCGAACGAGTTCCTGACCGCCTCGGACCGGCTGGCGACGGCCCGTTCGATAACAGTGGCGAGTACGCATTCGCGCAGCCGCTCCCCCAGGGCGGACCATCGCGCCTTCAGCGCCGTCGGCACGACAGGAAGCGGTGAGTTGGTCAGGAAGGCGAGCACCATCGCCTCGGTCCAGACCCGCAGCCAGGCGTACTCCGGCGATCTGGCGAGCAGGTCGGCCGAGCGCAGTTCGAGCAGCGTGCAGGCCCGGTCGCCGACGCACTCCGGCCCGCACGCGGCGGACCTGCGGGCGGCGATGGGCGGCGCCGCGAGCTCGCCCGGCGCGGGCGGCCGCTCCGCGTACCCGCCGAACGGGACCCTGACCCGCAGCGGGCGGTCCATCCCGTCGGCGAAGACGGCGGCCACTCCGGGCGGGAACGAGACCACCTGCCTGGACTGCTCGGGATCGAGGTTCATGGTCGCGCCGACCAGCTCTCGGTCGTCCTGCGCCGGGAGCCGGTGCACGATCTTGAGCGCAGTGTTCTTCACGACGTCGGCCACGAGCTTGGCCGGGATCTGCTCGGCGATCAGCAGTCCCTCGCCGTAAGCACGGATCTCGGCCAGCAAGCTGGCGAAAAGCTCGACCGCATGCGCGCTGGCGCCATCGCGGTCGGCGCGGAGCAGGCGGTGCGCCTCCTCGATGACGATGACGTGCCGCAGGTTCTCCGCGGGGCCGCCGCCGGCCCTGGCTCGCAGCCGCAGATGCTCCACGATCCTGATGATCAGCGTGCCGATCAGGAACGCCTTGTCCTCGTCGTTGGCCACGTCCTCGATCGCGAGCACGACGTTCCGCCGCAGCAGCTCAGCGATGTCGGCGGGATGGCCGCCCTCGAAGAACCGGCCGGCCGACCCGGTCCGCAGCGACCTGAGCCGCACGTCCACGAAGCCCCTGACGTCGGCCTGCAGCTCGGGGCCGTAGCCGACCTCGGTGATCACCTCGATCGCGGCGGCCTGCAGCTGAGCCAGCGTGGGCACGGCGGGCGGCACGGCGGCACCGGGCGGCCCGGCCCCGCTGACCGGATCCCAGCCGCAGGACTCATAGACCCGCTGCAGCGCCTGCGACATGATCTGCGGGAACGGCTCGTGGGCGTCGAACGCGGCCAGGAACAGGGCTCGCACCATGTCAATATGCGCCTGGACCGGGTAGCCGGGTTCGGGGGCCAGCGGGTTGACCGCCAGCGGTATCGCGTCAGGATCAGCCGGGCTGATGACCGTCAGCTCGCCGCCGGCCGCCGCGATCCGGCCGGCCATCGCCGCGTACTCCGATTTGACTGGCTCGACGACAAGCCAGGGGATACCCGAGCGGGTCAGCTGCTCGAGGAGGTGCCTGACCGTCTGGGACTTGCCCGAGCCGGTCGCGCCCGTGATCAGCGCGTGCCGGTTCAGGGTGGCCAGCGGCACGCCGAGCTCGCCGACCGGCCGGTCCTGACCGTCCAGGATCGTTCCCACGCTGACCTCGCGGTCGCCCGCCGGTTCGGCCGTGACGTCGAAGTACCCGACGTCGAGCAGCCGCACGCCGGGCACCTCTCGACGGGGCAGCCCGGCCAGCGCGGCCAGGACGCCTGCCGTGGCCGCGAACGGGACAGCGGAATCGTCCGCCGGGCCAGAGCTCTTCGCGACCAGCGCGTCAGCCAGATCCCTGGCTCGCTCCGGCCCGCGCAGCCGGTACGGGTGCGAGCTCAGGTCGGCCGACCCGACCAGCATCGGCGCGATCAGGCTCAGCTGCTCGGCGTCGGCCGCCCCGACCAGCACCCGGATGTTCCACAGGCCGGCCTCGCGGAACGCGTCAAGCTCGGCGAGCCGGCTGGCCGCGCGTTCGGCCTCGAACCGCGACCGCTCCTCGTCGAACCGGCGCAGCACGTTGAGGTGCCCGCGCAGCTCGGCGATCTCAGCATCGACGAGATCCGTCGGCTCAGCGACCACCAGCCAGCCGAAGGGCCTGCCCATCAGCGTGGTCAGCGCGGCCTCGAACAAGGTCGGCGTGGCCGGTGCCAGGCCGGCCCCGGAGGCCAGCCACGGGGCACCAGAGGCCGCCCCGGCACCCGCTGAGCGACCGGCCTGGCCGGATCCCGGTGGCCAGGACTGGCCGCGCCAGCCGCCCAGGTCGCCGGGCAGCGGCGGGGCGTGGCGGCCCGGGCAGGGCGCCCAGACCAGCCGGTCGAGATCGGTCATCAGGCTGTCGCCGC
>JADGPC010000234.1 GCA_017882645.1 Streptosporangiales bacterium
CCGAGGGTTCCGCGCGAGCCGGCAAACAGCTTGCCGATGTCGTAGCCCGCGACATTCTTGACCACCTTTCCGCCGGATTTGGCGACGGCGCCGTCCGCGCGGACCACCGTGATCCCGATCAGCAGATCCCGCGGAGTGCCGTACCGCAGCCGCAGCGGGCCAGCCGCACCGGTGGCCAGCACGCCGCCGACTGTCCCGCCGGTGCCGCCCGAGGCGCCAGGCAGCGCCGGGGGATCGAGGGCGAGCCGCTGGCCGGCTGCCCCGAGCACCTCGGCGAGCCGGTCCAGGCGCACCCCGGCCTGCACGGTCGCGACCAGGTCGCCGGCCGCGTGCTCGACCACCTGGTCCAGCCGCGTGGTCTCGATGACCAGGTCACACCGCTCCGGCGGGCTGCCCCAGTCCAGCCGGGAACCGGTGCCGCGCGGGACCACGGCGAGGCCAAGGTCAGCGGCCGCCCGCAGCACAGCGCTGGCCTCACCGGTGCTGGCCGGGGCAGCGACAATCCGCGGCTGCACTCCGGCGACGGCGTCGGCCGGCCTGGCGGCCCTGACCGCCGCGCAGGCCGCCGAGATCGGCGCCGGGATCGGCTCAGCTGCCATGGGCACCGGCCGCGAGCGAATTGGTCGCCATTTTCAGAAGATCTCCGCCTGGCCGGAGGCCACGAGCGGATGCGGGCCGCGCCGGATGCCGGGCACCTCGCCGCACATCCGCGGCGTCGGGAAGATCTTGCCCGGGTTGCACAGCCCGGCCGGGTCGAACGCGCACCGCAGCAACTGCATCGTGTCCAGGTCGTCGGGGCCGAACATGCGCGGCAGGTACCTGGACTTGTCCACGCCGACGCCGTGCTCGCCGGTGATCGAGCCGCCGTGGCTGATGCACTCGTCCAGGATCGCGCCGGAGAGCGCCTCGGCGGCGGCCGACTGCTCGGGACTCGAGTCGTCGAAGAGAACGAGCGGATGCAGGTTGCCGTCGCCGGCGTGGAACACGTTCGCGACCCGGATCCCGGCCTGCCGGGAGAGCGCGCTGATCCGGTCGAGCACCTCGGGCAGCGCGGTGCGCGGGACCACGCCGTCCTGGACGATGTAGGCGGGCGAGATCCGGCCCACGGCGGCGAACGCGGACCGGCGGCCGGTCCAGATCGCGGCCCGCTCGGCCGGATCGGCAGCCTCGCGGATCTCGAACGCGCCAGCCTGCTCGGCCAGCTTGCGTACCGCCGCGGTCTCGCCGAGCACGTCCGTCTCCGGCCCGTCGAGCTCGACGATCAGGACCGCCCCGGCGCCCGCCGGGTAGCGGCACGCGACCGCCGCCTCGGCCGCCTCGATGGCCAGCGCGTCCATCATCTCGATGGCGGCGGGCAGGATGCCCGCGCCGATGATCGCCGATACCGCCGCGCCGCCGTGACCCGTCGTCTCGAACGCGGCCAGCAGCGTCGTCACCGCCTGCGGGACCGGGGTCAGCCTGACGACGATCTTGGTGACGATGCCGAGCGTGCCCTCCGACCCGGTGAACGCTCCCATCAGGTCATAGCCGGGGGCCGCGCCGGTCCCGTCCCCGAGCCAGGTCAGCTCTCCTTCGGGCGTGACGATTTCCAGCCCGGTCACGTGGTGGACTGTGAAGCCGTGCTTCAGGCAGTGCGCGCCGCCGGAGTTCTCGGCCACGTTGCCGCCGACCGAGCAGATCTTCTGGCTGGACGGATCGGGCGCGTAGAACAGCCCGAACGGCTCCGCGGCCTGGCTCACGGCCAGGTTGGTGACGCCGGGCTCGACGATGGCGCGGCGGCTGGCCGAGTCGATCTCGATGATCCGCCGCATCCGGGAGGTGACGATCAGCACGCCGTCGGCCCGGGGGAGCGCGCCTCCGGACAGGCCGGTGCCGCTGCCCCTGGCCACGAACGGGACGCCGGCGGCGGCGCAGGCCCGCACGACGCCAGCTACCTGGGCCGCAGTCTCCGGAAGGACGACCAGCCCAGGGGAGCAACGGTGCGCTGTCAGCCCGTCGCATTCGTAGGTGCGCAGTTCCATCGGGTCGGTGATCACGGTGTCCGGGCCGCAGACCTCGGTGAGCCGCGGGATCAGGGCGGCCAGAACTGCCGATGGGCCTGGCGGCGCGGTCCGGCCGCCGGGCCCGCCGCTCGGGCTCGGGCCGGGCGACTGCTCGGTCATCGTCTCGCCTCCCGCCCGGCTCATGCCATCCGTTCTTCCCTATCTTCCTCCCGTTTGGCAAGCCGGACCACGGCGCGGCCGGGTTCGGGGCCGGCGCCACGGTCGCCTTCGGCCGCACTAGGGTGGCCGGCATGGATTCGGGCGGCGGGTCTTCGGGCGGCGGGTCAGCGGACCGCGAGCCAGCCGGGCCGGTGCGGCGGGTCTTCTCGGGGACGACGTGGGAGCCGGTCGTCGGCTACAGCCGGGCAGTCGCGGCAGGCGACTTCGTGTTCGTCTCCGGCTGCACGTCAGTGGACGGCGCGACCTTCGTCCACCCGGGCGACGCCTACGCGCAGACCCGGCAGGCGATCAGGAACGCCGCCGACGGGCTGGCCGGCCTTGGCGCCACCCTCGCCGACGTGGTGCAGACCAGGATGTACGTCACCGACATTGCCCGCTGGCAGGAGATCGGCCAGGCGCACGGCGAGGCGTTCGGCGACGTCCGGCCGGCCGCCACGATGATCGAGGTCGCCGCGCTGATCGAGGAAGGCATGCTGGTCGAGGTCGAGGTGGTCGCATACCGACCGGGAATCGGGCAGGCCTGAGCCCATCCCGTGCTTCATACTGGCTCTTAGCGTGACAACCCGGTGATCGTCGCCGGGCCCGGGCTGGTCCTCGTTCCCGGCTACGAGACCGCCAACGCGATGCTCCGCGATGCCGAGTACCAGGTCGACGACGCGGAGTCGCTCGACCGGGCGTTCCCTGGCTGGCGAGACCATCCGGCCCTCAGCGCCGACGGGCTGCTGAACCTGAACGGTGCCGACCACTCGGCTCCGCGGGCTGCTGACCCGCCAGTTCACCCACCGAAGGGTTCAGGCACTGGAGCCGGCGATCGCCCGCCTGACCGACTCGCTGCTCGGCACGCTGGCCGAGGGCGGTGCCGGCGGGCGGCCGGTCGACTTCATGCAGGAGTTCGCGTTCGCGCTGCCGGTCGCCGTGATCTGCGAGCTGATCGGCGTTCCTGACTGGGACACCGGGCCGCTCCGGTCGCTGGCCCGGAGCCTGACGGCGGTCCTGGAACCGCTGGCCGACGAGGCGGTGCTGGCTCAGGCCGACGCAGCCGCCGTCACGCTGGGCGGGATGTTCGACGAGCTGACCGCCGAGCGCCGGGCCAGCCCGCGCGACGACCTGGTCACCGAGCTGATCGCGGCGGCGGACTCGCCCGGCGCCGGGATCAGCCAGCTGGAGCTGGTCGAGAACCTCATCCTGCTGCTGGTGGCCGGGTTCGAGACGACGACTAACCTGCTCGGCAACGGGCTGCGGATCATCCTGTCCGATCCGGCCGCCGG
>JADGPC010000235.1 GCA_017882645.1 Streptosporangiales bacterium
CAAGGTTCGAACGGGCCCGGTGATCGGGCTGATCGCCCAGCTGGCGCTGCTCGCGGCGCTCGCAGGGACGACCGGCCTGGGCGCGGCCGGCTGGGTCCTCGGCGTCAGCTACGGGGTGATGACCGCGGTCGCGCTGACGTTCGGCCTCAATCGCCGGGATGCCGGGAGCCTCGGACCGGCCGATCGGGTCACCCTCGCCCGCGCCACCCTGGTCGGCGGAGTGGCCGCGCTGGTCGCCGACTCGGTCACCGGGGCTATCCCGGTGACGGTGCTCGTCGTACTCGCCGCGCTGGCACTGGCGCTGGACGCCGTCGACGGCTGGGTCGCCCGGCGGACCGGAACCGTGTCAACCCTCGGCGCGCGCTTCGACATGGAGATCGACGCGTTCCTGATCCTGGTGCTGTCCGGGTACGTCGCGCTGTCGTTCGGACAGTGGTGGGTTCTGGCGATCGGCGCGGCGCGCTACCTGTTCGTCGCGGCCGGCTGGCTGCTGCCCTGGATGCGGGCGCCGCTGCCGGCGCGCTACTGGCGCAAGGTTGTCGCGGCCGTGCAGGGGGTCGTGCTCGCCGTTGCCGCAGCCGACGTGCTGCCTCGCCAGGTCACCGACGCCGCGCTGGCCGCCGCGCTGGTGCTGCTGGCGGAGTCGTTCGGCCGTGACGTGTGGTGGCTGCTGCGCAACCGGGCCGTGGCCGTCGAGGCAGCGCCGGACGAAGCGGGACGGCAGGACGATGCGGCCGAGCGCCAGGCGGGTCACGGGGCAGCAGACGCGGCAGCACGACGGCCGAAGTCCCGCGGGCCGGTCCGGGCCGTGGCCGCCGCGGTGACGACCCTGCTGGCGGCCCTGCTGGTCTGGTTCGCGCTGGTCGCCCCCAACGAGATGCACGACCTGATGCCCAGCGCTTTCCTTCGCATCCCGGTCGAAGGGCTGGTGTTCATCGCCGTTCTGCTCGCCCTGCCGGCCCGGGCCAGGGCACCGGTGGCGTTCGTGGTCGGAGCGCTCCTCGGCCTGCTGACCATCGTCAAGGTCGTCGACATGGGCTTCTACTTCGCGCTGGATCGGCAGTTCAACCCGATCACCGACTGGGGGTACCTGGGATCCGCGGTCGGTCTGCTGAGCGACTCGATCGGACACAGCGGCGCCGTCCTCTCGGTGATCGCCGTGCTGCTCGTGGTCATCGCCATCATCGTGTTCACGCCGCTGGCGGTCGTTCGGCTCTCCCGGATCGTGGCCGGGCACCGCACCGCGTCCATCCGGACCGTCACGGCAGTCGGGGCGGCGTGGGTGCTGTGCGCCGCGCTCGGGGTGCAGATCGGGCAGGGCGCACCGATCGCGTCGACGAGCGCCGCTGCCCTCACCTACGACCAGGTCCGACTGGTCCGCGCCGGCATTGCGGATCAGGAGGTGTTCGCCGCCGCGGTTGCCGACGATCAGTTCGGCACGGCACCGTCGGCCGCCAGCACGGCGCCCCCCTCTGATCCCAGTGAGGCCACCGGTCCCACTGCAGGGGCGCCGACGAGTGCCGGGGAATCCGCACCGGCAGGCGAGTCATCCCCGGCAGACACCGCGGCGGCCCATCCGGCGGGGGCGACCACGTCACTGGCTCCGCCTGCCGCCGCCACGCCCGGAGCCGGCCTGCTGGCGGGACTGCAAGGCAAGGACGTCATCGTCGCCTTCGTCGAGAGCTACGGGCGAGTCGCCGTGCAGGATTCGCCGATGGCTCCGGCCGTCGACGCCACCTTGGACGCCGGGACCCAGGCGCTCCAGCAAGCGGGGTTCTCGGCGCAGAGCGGCTTCCTGCATTCCCCGACCTACGGCGGCCTGAGCTGGCTGGCCCATTCCACCTTCCAGTCAGGTCTGTGGATCGAGAACCAGCAGCGCTACGACCAGCTCGTCGCCAGCGACCGCCTGACCATCACCTCGGCCTTCAAGCGGGCGGGGTGGCGAACGGTGGCTGACGTGCCGTCCAACGAGACTGCGTGGCCGGAAGGGAAGACATTCTTCAACTACGACCAGATCTACGACGAAACAAATGTCGGGTACGCCGGCCCGAAATTCAGTTATGCCGCCATGCCCGACCAATTCATCATGTCCGCGTTCCAGCGGATGGAGCTTGCCAAGCCGGGCCGCGGCCCGCTGATGGCGGAGATCGACCTGGTGTCGAGCCATTGGCCGTGGGCGCCGATCCCGCACATGATCGACTGGAACCAGGTCGGCGACGGGTCGATCTACGACGGAATGCCCGAGCAGGGCCAATCGCCCGACGTGATCTCCAAGGACCAGGCCGCGACCAGGGCCGCGTACGCGGAATCCATCCAGTACTCGCTGAACACGCTCATCTCGTTCGTGCAGACGTACGGCGACAAGAACCTGGTGCTGGTCATGCTGGGTGATCACGAGCCGGCGTCGACGGTCAGCGGCGAGGGCACCACCCACGACGTGCCGATCTCGATCGTCTCCCAGGACCCTGCGGTGATGAACCGGATCTCCGGCTGGGGATGGACCCCCGGCCTGCGGCCCAC
>JADGPC010000236.1 GCA_017882645.1 Streptosporangiales bacterium
AGCGGGAACGCCTGGTTGGCGCCGGCCTCGGCGAACCACAGGCTGATCAGCTCGCGCAGCTTGCCCGGCTGCTCGGCCGCCAGGTCGTGCAGCTCGGCCCGGTCCACCTCGGTGTGGTACAGCTCCCAGGTGTCGTCGTTGAACAGCCCCCACCCGCTGAGCGTCGGGTGCGTGGTGACGGCCTTCCAGCCCTCGTGCCAGATCCCGCGGGAACCGAGCATCGATTAGAACTGCGTCTTGCGGGCCGACTGCGCCGCGGACATGTCGAAGCTGTACCGCATGCTGACCCCGTCGAACCGGCTCTGCGTGTGCCCCTTGAGGGTGGCAGGCGCCTCGACGCCCAGGCAGTCCATGATCGTCGGCACCAGGTCGATCGCGTGGTGATACTGGTGCCGCAGCTCGCCCTTGGCGTGCAGGCCGGCCGGCCAGGACATGATGCACGGATCCGCGGTCCCGCCGTTGAACTCGTACCGCTTCCACATCTTGAACGGCGTGTTGAAGGCCATCGCCCAGCCGTTCGGGTAGTGGTTGTAGGTCTTCGTCCCGCCTAGCTCGTCGATCAGCGAGAGGTTGACGTCGATGTCGTCGGGGATGCCGTTCGCGAACAGGTTCTCGTTCACCGAGCCGTCGGGGCCGCCCTCGCCGCTCGCCCCGTTGTCCGAGACCAGCACGACCAGCGTGTTCTCCCGCTCGCCGCTCTGCTCCAGGTAGTCGAGCAGCCGGCCGATCTGATGGTCGGCGTGGGCCAGGAACCCGGCGTACACCTCGGCCATCCTGGCGAACAGCCGCTTCTCCTGCCCGCTGAGCGAGTCCCACGGCCTGGTGTAGTCCAGCGGCGGGAAGGGCTGGCCGCCGGGACCGTGCCGGTCCTGCGGAGTGCCGATCGGGTTCAGCGGCGGCAGTTCGGTGTCGGCCGGGACGATGCCCATCTTCTTCTGGCGGGCCAGCGTCTCCTCGCGCATCGCCTCGTAGCCGGCGTCGAAGCGCCCCTTGAACCTGGCGACCCAGTCCGGCGGGACCTGGTGCGGCGCATGGCACGCGCCCGGCGCGTAGTACAGCAGGAACGGCTTGTCGGGCGCGACTACCTTGGCGTCCTCGATGAACTCGAGCGCCCGGTCGGTGATGTCGGCGGTGAAGTGATAGCCGTCCGCCGGTGACTTCGGCTGGTCCACCGGGTGGTTGTCGTAGACCAGGTCCGGATACCACTGGTTGGTCTCGGCGCCCAGGAACCCGTAGAACCGCTCGAACCCCCGCCCGCTCGGCCAGTTGCGGCGGGTAGCGGCCAGGTTCATCTCGTCGGTCGGGCACAAATGCCACTTGCCGACCGCGTAGGTATTCCAGCCCAGGTCACCGAGGATCTCCGGCAGCATGCCGTTCTCGGGCGGGATCGTGCCGCTGGCGTTGGGGAACCCGATCGCGGCCTCGGTGATGCAGGCCATCGAGTTGCGGGTGTGATTACGGCCGGTCAGCAGGCAGGACCGGGTCGGCGAGCAGAGCGCGGTGGTGTGCCACTGCGTGTAGCGCACGCCGTCGGCGGCGATCCGGTCGATGTTCGGCGTCTCGATCGGTCCGCCGTAGCAGCCCATGGCCGAGAAGCCCACGTCATCCAGCACGATGTAGACGACGTTGGGCGCGCCCTTCGACGCCTTGGGCGGCTCGAACGGCCCCCAGTCGGGCACCGAATCCCGGATGTCGATGTTGACTACGCCGCCGAACTCGTGCTTCGCCATCGCCGGTCCCCCCTTTGCCGTGCCTGGCTGGCCGTCCGGGTCCAACCTCGCAGTCGCAGCTGAGTGCGTCATCGCCCGCCGAGGGTGAGCCGCGACCGGCTACGGCGTCCTGGCTCCGTCGATCTGGTCGAAGTCGCCGTAGCCGTTGCTGGTGCCGCCGCCGCCCGACCACTGCCACATCAGCGCAGTGCTCTTGGCGCTGGTCTGACCGCCGAAGAACTGGGCGCAGGTGGACGTGCCCGTCAGGCACCACGCCGACGGGTGATGGGCGAGGCTGGACGTGTCACCGGTGTAGGTCCACTCGTACCAGTCGGGGATCTGCGACGGGCCGCCCGTCCCGAAGATGGAAGGCCAGATCGCTGGCGAGGAGTAGACGCCGGGCTTGTAGGACGAGTGAGCGGTCAGGTAGCTGGCGAATCCGTCCAGCACACCCCGGTCGACCGCGGGATCGATAAACGGGTGCGCGACCACGCCGCTGCACGGCGAGGTGTAGACGTTGTTCCATCCGTTGTCCTGGGCCGGCGTGTAGGTGGGCGCGTTGCCGGGCAGCTCGACGTCCATCCACACCACGGGGTAATTCTCCGTGCCGTGGATGTCGGCGAGCGCCCGGGCCGCCTGCTGCTGCCCCCAGGAATTCGCCTCGGCGACCGTCCCGTCGTAGTGCGGGTCGACGCCCGGCCCCGCCATGAACCAGTAGCCGGCCGTGCCCACGCCCTTGTGATACTTGCTGAAGTTGGTCGCGGCCTGGCTGAAGTTCGTGGCCGACCAGACCAGCTGGCCGTGGCAGCCCTGCCAGTAGGCCCAGTTACCGACCATGCCCACGTACCCGCCGTAATTGCCGCCGATCACCGGCTCGATGTACGGGCCGGTCCCGGTGACCGGCATCTGCCTGCTGTCGGTGCCGTACCAGAATCCCGGCGGCGTGTCAGCGGCACTGACCGCGGGCGCGCTGGCTGCCGCGGTGAGCGGCAGCACCACCACCGCCACGCCGGCCACCGCCAGGAGCAGGCGGGACGTTGCCGAACCGGGCGCGAGCCTGCCGAGCATGTCCGCCACCTCCACAGTCGAGCTAGCGGGCCGCCGGTCACCGCCTCCGGGCAACCCGCTGAGCTCGGCAGACTCTCCATTGTCACCCGTCCTTGCGGTGCTCGGACCAGCCTATCCAGCCACTTCACCCAAATGAGGAGAGAAGCTCAGATATTACGCAATCCCACGGGGTTGGCGTCAGGCGGAAGGTGCGCTGGGCCGCAGCGGAGTCCATGACGAAGTCCTCGGCAAACTGGTAGCGGGTCTCGGTCAGCTCGCGCATCAGCGGCGAGAACACTCCGGCCGCCCGGACCAGGACGGACGGGACGGCCCGGACGGGTACCGGCTGCAGGCCCGCCACTCGGACGATGTCGCCGACCGCGTCGAACTGCGTGCGCGGCGGACCGGACGGCGTGTGCCACGCCCGCCCCCAGGCCCGCGGGTCGCGGCCGGCCACGACCGCCATCGAGACGACATCGCCGGTGTAGGTCCAGGTGTGCGGCCGGTCAGTCCGGCCGAGGACGGAGACCGCCTTGCCGCGGAGCACCTTCGGCACGACCCGGTCGCCGAGCACGCTGCCTGCCCCCGGTCCGACGTAGTCGGAGGCACGGATCTCGACGGCCCTGACCCGGCCAGCCTCGTGCGCGGCCAGCGCGTCGCGCCACATCCGGGCGCGGACGGTGCCCTTCGGCCCGGTCGCGGCCAGCGGCGTCGCCTCCGTCATCGGACGCTCGGTGGTGTAACCGTCGCTGCCCTGCGAGTTGCGCGCCGGACCGTAGCCGTAGAGGTTGGAGATGGTCACGAGCAGGGCGCCAGCCTGCTCCGCCGCGCCGAGCAGCGACGCCGCGATCGGCGGCCACAGGACTGGCCAGCGGTGGTAGGGCGGGTTGGCGCAGTTATAGATCGCGGCGGCGCCCTGGGTCAGCCGCGCGACCGCCTCGTCGTCACTGGCGTCGCCGGCCACGAGGTCGGCGCCGATATCGGCCGGCCCCGACCCTGACCGGGGGATGATCCTGACCCGCTGCCCGCTGCTGGCCAGAGCCCGCGCCACTCCGCTGCCGATCGGACCCGCACCCACCACGACGTGCAGTTCGCCCGCAGTCCCGTTGCCTGTCTCGTTCATGTCCATGTCACCGCTCCGCTGTGTCCGTCGTGGCTGTGTCGGTCGTGGCTGTGTCCGTCGTGGCTGCGTCCGTCGTGCTCCGCCTGCCGCGCCTGTCGCTCGCGGCCGGGCGCCGCTGATCCCGGATACGCCGCTCGCATTCGCGAGCGCCGCTCTCTTTTCAGCATGACGGCAGGCCCGCCTGGCGTCAAGAGCACCGCTCTGCTTTGTTTCCTCTGCTCTTGTTTTATGGCATGATGCTGGAATGAGCACACGTAGTCCTGCCGCGAGCCCGGCGGCCAGTCCGGTGCCGTCCGTGCCGCGCACCGCCCGGGAGCGCGCCAGGGCCGAGATCACCAGCGAGATCCTCGACGCCGGCCGCCGGCATCTGGCCACCGACGGGGCAGCCGGGCTGAGCCTGCGCGCGATCGCGCGCGAGCTCGGGATGGCGTCGTCGGCCGTCTACCGCTACGTCGCAAGCCGGGACGAGCTGCTGACCAGGCTGATCATCGACGCCTACGACTCGCTGGGCGCGGCGGGCGAGGCAGGGTACGCCGCTGTCGGGCGCGATGATCTCCCCGGCCGGTTCACAGCCGTCTGCCGCGCGGTCAGGGACTGGGCGCTGGCCAATCCGAACGAATACGCGCTGATCTACGGCTCGCCGGTACCCGGATACGTCGCGCCGGCCGACACCATCGGGCCGGCCAGCCGGGTGTCGAACCTGCTGGTC
This sequence comes from Streptosporangiales bacterium, assembly GCA_017882645.1. Lineage (GTDB taxonomy): Bacteria > Actinomycetota > Actinomycetes > Streptosporangiales > Streptosporangiaceae > Chersky-822. The sequence continues at coordinate 4,589 of JADGPC010000236.1, forward strand.
CAGATCCTGGCCGATGCCGCCGCGCGGGGCATCGAGGTTGCGGCCGCGACCAGAGGCGAGCTCAGCCAGGCGGGCCGAGCGGCACTGGAACCGGTCCTCGGCGTGCTGCCGCCCGGCGTGACCGGGGAAGCGATCCAGGGCGGCCTGATGGTGTGGGCCGGCCTGCTCGGGACCGTGTCGCTCGAGCTGTTCGGCCAGTTCCATAACGTCATCGGCGAGAATCCCGGCGACCGCGACGCCTTCTTCGCCGAGTGCGTCACCCGCTGGGCCGCCCAGGTCGGCATCGGCTAGGGGCCGCGGCAGCCCGCTGCGCCCGCGGCGGCTCGCGGCAGCCCGTGGCGGCTCGCGGCGGCCCGGACCCGCCCGACCAGCCGCGATCGAGATGTCCTGGTCTGTCAGACTGCACGCATGGCGACTCCCGGCGATGCCCGCCAGATCCTGCTGCGCCGCG
>JADGPC010000025.1 GCA_017882645.1 Streptosporangiales bacterium
CCTCGCCGCCTACGCACCAGCCACCATCCCCAGCTAACCTCCACGACCCGCCCGGCACCCCCCCAGCGCGCGGGCGCCGGACCGCTGGCCGGCCGACGCCCCCGTTCCGGCCGGCCAGCACACATGCCGGTGCCCCGCCGCCTCCGGTCAGGAGACGGCGGGGCACCATCAACCTCAGTGCGAGCCGACCGCGTACAAGCACAGCAGCACAGACTGAATCTGCCAGCTGCCGACCATGTGCATCGGGGCGAGCAGCTTGATCAGGCCAGTCGGCGGTTCGCTGTCCGGCGCCAGGGGATGCAGCCATTCCACCGTCCAGACCCGCCGCACGCCCGGCAGCCTGGAGGCCACGACGCTTGGCGCGGCCGGAATCCCGCGCAGCGTATTCGAGGGAATCGGAGCCTCCTGGAGCCCGATGTCGCGCAGTTTGCTATACGGCGCCGCGTAGGCCATTCCGATCACCGCGGTCCTGCGCGGCAGGTACAAGATCGCGTCACCTGACTGCTCGTGCGCGGCCACGATGGACGCCAGCAGGCGCAGGTTGTCGGCCCGGCTGCCGGGCTGCCTGATCGCGACCTGCGGGCCGATCACCAGGCAGGCGAACAGCACCGCCAGGGCGGCCGACGGGACGACGGAGAGCAGGGCGGCCCGGCGGCCCGTGCGTCGGCGCGCTACCAGCCGTCCGGTCAGCGTGACCAGCCAGACCAGCCCGGCCGACGTCATCAGGACCAGGGCGGGAAGGCAGTAGAGGATGTAGCGGTCGACGTAGACGGGGTGCACGATCGAGACGACCAGCAGCAGCGTCGGCGCCAGCACGAGCCACGGCAGCGCGATGACCGCGAGCGTCAGCCCGCCGCCGCGGCGCAGGCCTCGGCCGGCGATGCAGCCGAGCACCGCGAGCACGACGGCCATCGCGATCAGCGGCGTCGTCCCGGCGAATTCGCTAAGCAGCGTCATGACATCCGACCAGTGCGGCGGCTGCACCCAGTCCAACTGGTCCTTCTGGACGAAGCTGAGTAGCGCGACCGGGCTGAGCACGATCACGGCTGCCGCGCACGCTGCCAGCCAGCGCCTGATCACGCCGTCCGAGACCGGGCCGGCCGAGACCGGGCCGGCCGAGACCCGGCCAGTCGCGGGCGCAGCGCCGTCCGCCCGCCGCCGCGCCACGAGCAGGCTGATGCCGTGTGCCGCGATCAGCAGCACGGCAGCCAGGTCGAAGTACCCGGTGATAACCAGGGCCGCGGCATACAGCGCCCACCAGCGCCAGCCAGGACGGGTGACGGCCTCGACCAGCAGGTACGTCGCGAGCACGGCGAACAGCACGGTCAGGGCATAGGGCCTGCCCTCCTGGGCGTACCTGGTCGTCAGCGGGAGCGCGGCCAGCAGCAGCCCGGCAATCAGCCCGATCGCCGGCGCGCCGCGTAGCGCCGACTCCCTGGCCAGTCGCCGGCCGAGGGCAGCGGTCAGCCCGACGGCCGCGCACATCGCGATCAGCGACGGAAGCCGCAGCGCCGTTTCCGAGGTGCCCCAGATCGCGATGACGGGGTGCATCATCAGGAGGTAGAGGCCGTGGAAGGCGTCCTCGTGCGGAATCATGGCCAGGATCGCGCTGGCCGGACGCTGCGAGCCGGTGATCGTGTAGGCCTCGTCCCGCCAGAACGACGGGCCGCTGATCCGGTAACCCCCCACGACCAGCTCGACTAGGGCGGGCAGCGCGACCACGAGCCAGCCCGGCAGCTGGCGGCCGGCCTGCCGCTCGTCGGGAGCCGCGCCAGCCTCGGCCAGCGGCCGGTCAGGGGCCGCAGCCGGATCAGATTGCAGGCCACGCATGCGAGTACCTCTCAGGGCCGACACCTCTCTGGGGCGAGACTGACCAGATAATAGCGGTATGCGGCCTAAGGTCGGCCCACGACGGAACAAGCCGCATCCGAACTGCCCGCAGCGCCGGTCAGCCGCGGTGCGAGCCGACCAGGTACAAGCGCAATATCACAGACTGGATGCGCCAGCGGCCGATCATGCGCAACGGCGCCAGCAGCCTGGTCTCGCTCGCTGGCGCCTCGGTAGTTCGCGACAGCGGAACCGCCCACTGGACGGTCCAGACCCGCCGCGCCTGCCGTAGCCTCGCGGCGACCACGCCGGGTGCAGCCTGGGTGCCGCGCAAGGTACCAGAGGCGATCGCCGATCGTCCGAGGCCGATATCGCGCAGCCGCCGGAACGGAGCCGGGTAAGCGACGCTGACGAGCTCGGTGTCCCGTGGCAGGTACAAGATCGCATCGCCTCGCAGCTCATGCCGGGCGATCACCGCCGCGACCGCGCGCAGGTTGTCGGCCCTGGCGCTGTCCTGCCTGATGGCACGCTGCGGACCGATCAGCGCGGCCGCGATGACGAGGACTGCCGCGGCGGGCGCCGCGGCAGCGAGCAGGTCAGCCCGCCGGGCGGGCAGGCCGCGGCCGGCCAGCGCCCGCCGGGTCATCCTGGCCAGCCAGATCAGGCCAGCCGAGGTCAGCAGGGCCAGCGCCGGCAGGCAGAACAGGACATACCGCTCCACGTACAGCGGGTGGGCGAGCGAGACGGCAAGCAGCAGCGCTGGCGGCAGCACCAGCCAGGGCAGCGCGATCGCGGTCAGCGTCAGGCCGCCGCCACGGCGAAGGCCGGTCCCTTCCGCGCAGCCCGCCGCAGCGAGCAGCGCGACCACCGGTATCAGCACCGCGGACCCGGCGAAGTCGCGGACCAGGGTCGCGATCGTACTCAGGTCCGGCGTCCGCACCCAGTTCAGCTGGGCCGACTGACCTGCGCTGAGCACCGCGATGGGCGTGAGCAGCACCGCTGCCGCGGCGCAGGCCGCCAGCCAGGGCGCTAGCACCCGGCGCCGCGGCGGCCGTTCCGCCCGCGCGTCATTCGCCGCCGACGTCCGCCTGGCCACCAGCAGGCTGACCAGATGCGCCCCGACCAGCAGCACGGACGCCAGGCTGAACAAGCCGGTCAGCGCCAGGGCAGCGGCGTAAAGGACCCACCACGGCCAGCGCGGGCTGGCTACGGCGCGGACGAGCAGGTAGGTCGCGAGCACGGCGAAGAGTGTCGTCAGGGCGTAGGGCCTGGCCTCCTGGGCGTACCTGGTCGTCAGCGGAACCGCTGCCAGCGCCAGCCCGGCCAGCAGGCCGGCCGCCTGCGGAGCCGCCATCCCCGAGGCCTGCGCCAGCCGCCGCCCGAGCGCCGCGGTCAACCCCACGGCCAGGCACATCGCGATCAGCGACGGCAGCCGAAGCACGGTCGCCGATATTCCGCCAGCCGTGATGACCAGGTGCATCAGCAGGTAGTACGGCCCGTGGACGGCGTCCTCGTGCTGCACCATGGTCGCGATGGCGAAGACCGGCCGCTGCGAGCCCGAGATCGTTGCCGCCTCGTCGCGCCAGAGCGACGGGCTGCCGATCCGGTATCCGCCGACGATCAGCTCGGCCAGCACGGGAATGACCACGGCGAGCCAGCCGAGCGGCCGCCAGCTGCCGCGCCGCGAACCGTCCGGCCCCCCGGAACCCGCCCCGGCGGGCTGCCGGGACACAGCCGCATCGGATGGCGTGCCACGCATGCGAGTACCTCCCGGCCGGTCTTAGCTGCCGAAGATGCGGTCGCACGCGCGCGCGGCCGCCTTGCCGTCGTCGAGCGGGCAGAATCTGGCCGCGAACGCCGCCGCTGCCTGCTGGTACCTGGCGGCAACCGAGTCGATGCCGGCCAGCGCGGCCACCACTTCGTCCGAGGTCGCGAGCAGCGGGCCAGGCGCGTCAGCCTCGAAATCGAAGTAGAAGCCGCGGATCTGATCACGGTACTGCTCGAGGTCATAGGTGAAGAAGAGCATCGGCCGGCCGGTCGGGGCGAAGTCGAACATGACCGACGAGTAGTCCGTGATCAGCACGTCGGTCACCAGCAGCAGGTCGCCGATGTCGGGGTAACCGGTCACGTCGAGGGCGAATCCGCCAGCCGTCTCGGCCGGCATTCCGCCCGCCATCAGATGGTGGCCCCTGATCAGGAGCACCCACTCTGCGCCCAGCCGCCGGCTGGCCGCCGCCAGGTCGAGCCTGAAGTCAAGCAGGTAGCGGCCGCTCGCGTCATGCTGATTGTCCCGCCAGGTCGGAACATACATCGCCACCCGCTTGCCGGGCGGAAGGCCGAGCCGCTGCCGCACGGCGGTCGCCGGATCCGCCTGCGCCGCAGCCGCCACCAGCGCGTCGTCCCGCGGGTAGCCGGTCTCGCAGATCTCGCCGGCGAACCCGAAGGCCTGCCGCATGATCGGGGTGCTGAACGGGTTCGGCGACAGCAGCATGTCCCACTGGGCGACGTCTGCGGCCATGTAGCCGAGGTACCGGCGGCCGCTGGCCATCGCGGGCTCGCCGATGTCATAGCCGATCCGCTTGAGCGGCGTGCCGTGCCAGGTCTGGACATGCCGCTGGCCGCGGCGCTTGCGGTAGGGCAGCGGCACGTGGTCGTTGTAGACCAGGTATCTCGACCTGGCTAGCGCAGCGAAGTAGGCCCGAGTTCCGATCAGCACCGCTGCGGCCCCTTCCGGCACCGGCACGGACCAGTCGTTAATCGCCCAGATGTTCTTCCTGCTGTCACTGCGGCGGCGCAGCTCATCAGCGATGCCGCGGGGGTTGTCCCCGCACTGCTTGCCGTGGAAGCTGCTGAGCATGATCTCGTCCCGTACCGGCAGCAGCCGCTGGAGGCGGTAGTAGATGTCCCTGAGCAGGCGGCGCCGGATCCGGCCGCGCTCGGTCAGGCCGAGCGCCGGACCGACGACGAGCCGGAGGCCCGGACCATCGGGGGCAGCGCCGCACCGGTAGACCTTGCGGCCGATACTGACCCGCCTGCGGTCGACAGTGACGGGCCCGGTGTCAAGCGGCCCGGCCGCGGTGCTCAGCGTGACTTCCCACTGGCCGTCGCGCAGCGGCTGGCGGGTGCCGAATACTTCCATCGCACCGACGGGAACCAGGGCGCTGAAGCTGCCGCCGTCGAAGTCGGGCCGCACGGCGGCGATGTCCCAGCCGCCCAGGTGCCGCAGAACGACCTGGCCGTCGGTGGCCGCCCCGGCGGGCAACGTGCCGCGCAGCCACAGCTGGCCGTTCGCCCAGCCCAGCTCGGTCATGGCGGCCCGGCGGCGGGGTCAGGCCCGAGCCGTACCTCCAGTCGGCCGCCGGTCCACCGCGCGGCGAGCGTCAGTCCGGGCGCGATCAGCCGCGGCCCCGGATCGGCGGGCAGCGGGCCGGCCGCATGCAGCCTGGCCGGTCGCCACACCGCGCGACCCCGCACCAGCACGAAGCAGTCCCAGGTCCCGGTCAGCCAGCGACGGCCGGACCGCAGCAGCCGGGTGCTGAGGTCGCAGCTGAACCCGGACCAGTCGTAGCTGTAGCGATCCTGCCCGGATGCGGCGGTGACGTCGGGCCGCTTCAGCTGCCGGGCGGGCAGCACGAGCGGCGGGCGGCGGCGGCCGCGCGGAACCAGCACCACCAGCTTGGTCGTGTTGCGGCGGCGGGCGATGTCCATCGAGGGCACGTAGGCCCAGCCCGTTATCCGCAGCGCCGCGGGCCGCGACCTTGCCTGCGGGCCGGCCGGGCTCCCGGGCTCCGGCTCGGGCTGCCATGCGATGCTCTCGACCGCGACGTAGGGGTCCAGCTCCCGCCACTGCGGCCGGAACACCTCAGGCGGGATGGCGAGCGCCCGGTCTCCGCGCAGCGGCAGGTCGGCGCGCAGCCGGCCGCGAACCCGCACCATCGGCGGAGTCCGGCCCGGATGGACCGCGAGCCACTGCGCGAACTCGATCAGCTCGGCCTGGCGGCCGGCCGAGATCAGGCTGTAGGCGAGCTTGTGACTCGACGGCAGCTCGCCGGTCAGCCCCGGGGTCACCTGGAGCAGGTAGCCCGCGGCCAGCTTGGCGAACTCGGCCTGGTAGTCCGCGCTGGTGCCCGGCAGGTCGCGCACGTACAGCCACAGGTCATTGACCAGCGCCTTGTGCTGATGCTGGCGGAGCATGGCCGGCGTACCCCGCGCGCGCAGGAAGTCGTCGATCATGCCAAGGGCGGTGAACCGGTCACGGAAGTTGCCGGCGTCGGCCCGGGACTGCGTGATGGACGGGGCGCCCCTGTCCCGGTCCCGCCAGTGGTAGACCGGATCGGTGATGACGTCGACCGACCGCGCGAGCACGTGCGCCTTCGTCATCGCGACCAGGTCCTCCCACAGCATTCCCTCAGGGAAGCTGAGCTCCGCCGCGTCCCAGAACGACCGGCGGAACAGCTTGTTCCAGACGGAGATGTCGTAGAACAGCTCGGGCGCGGCTGAGATGCACGTCCCGAGCCGTCGCGCCTTGATGGCCCGTGCATGCAGCCCCGACCGGCCCAGTCCGGCGGCCGACAGGCGCATGACGCCGCCTGAGACGAAGTCCGAGCCCGACCGCTCGAGCACCGCGAGCATGGTCGAGTAGGCATCGGGGGGCAGCAGGTCATCGGCGTCGACGAAGGCCAGGAACTCGCCCGTGGCGGCCGCGACACCGTGGTTGCGGGCCCATCCAGGACCGCCGTTCCTGACGCTGACAAGCTCGAACCTGGGATCGGCGGCCGCCTGGGCGCGCGCGATCGCGGCACTGCCGTCGGCCGACCCGTCGTCCACCATGACGACCTGGAGATCGGAGTGGGCCTGGGCTGCGATCGAGGCCAGGCAGTCACCGAGCAGGTCGGCATTGTTATAGAACGGCACGACGACGCTGATCAGGTGATCAGTCATCGTGCCTCCCAAAAGGGCGCGACTCCTACTCGCCGCGCCAGGCTGGCGACCGCTTCTCGGCGAAGGCGGCCGCGCCTTCCATTGCGTCCTTCGACCTGAAGATCGGGCTGATGATCTCGGACTGCCTGGCGAACGCCTCGGCCGCGGGCCAGTCGGCTGATTCGACGATCACTCGCTTGGACGCGGCTAGGGCCAGCGGAGCACCGAGCGCTATCCGCCCGGCAAGTTCCGTCGCCGCTGACAGTGCCTGGCCCGCCGGAACAAGCTTATTCACAAGTCCGACCTCAGCCAGCCTGGCGGCGGGGAAGTGCTCGCCGGTCAGCGCGATCTCCATGGCCACGTGGTACGGGATCCGGCGCGGCAGCCTGAGCAGGCCGCCCGCTCCGGCGACCAGGCCGCGCCTGACCTCTGGCAGCCCGAACTTCGCCGCCTCGCTGGCGACCACCAGGTCGCAGGCGAGGGCCAGCTCGAAGCCGCCGGCCAGCGCGTAGCCTTCCACGGCCGCGATCACCGGCTTGGCCGGCGGCCGCTCGGTTATCCCGGCAAAGCCCCGTCCGGCAACAACGGGCGCGTCGCCGGTCAGGAAGCCCTTCAGGTCCATTCCGGCGCTGAAGGTGCCCCCGGCGCCGGTGATCACGAGAACGCTGATGTC
>JADGPC010000237.1 GCA_017882645.1 Streptosporangiales bacterium
CGTTCCTGGTTGTCGGCCTCCCGGCTGGCGCGTGGGTCGAGCGCATGCGGTTCCGCTCGGTGCTCATCGTCAACGACCTGATCCGCGCGGCCCTGCTGGGATCGATACCGCTGGCCGCGCTGCTCGGAGGGCTGACGATCGGGCAGCTGTACCTGGTCGCGATCGGAACCGGCGTCAGCACCGTCTACTTCGACGTGGCCTACCAGTCCTACCTGCCCGAACTGGTCGACCGGTCGATGCTGGTCGAGGGCAACGCCAAGCTGCAGGGCAGCGAGTCGGTCAGCCAGATCGCCGGCCCGAGCGCCGGCGGCCTGCTGATCCAGGCGCTGACCGCGCCGTACGCCGTCCTGGTCGACGCGCTGACCTTCCTCTGGTCCGCGGCATGGGTCGCCGCCATCGCGACCAGGCCGCCCAAGCCGGAGCGCAGGCCGGACCGGGACCTTCGGCGCGAGATCGGCGAAGGGCTGCGGTTCGTGCTCGGCAGCCGGCTGCTGCGCGCGATCGCCGTGTGCACCGGGCTGTCCAACTTGTTCGGCTCCATGGTCCTGGCCGTGTTCTTCGTGCTGCTCGCGCGCGACCTGCAGGTCTCGGCCGGGGCCATCGGCCTGATCACCTCGACGTCGGCGATCGGCGGGCTGATCGGCTCGCTCGTCGCGAGCAGGTTCGCGGCCCGGGTCGGGCAGGGCCGGGCGATCTGGATGTCAGCGGCGGCCGGCGGCCCGTGCGCCTTCGTCGCCCCGTTCGTGCGGCACGACTGGACACTCGCGCTGCTGGCGCTGGCGCAGATCGTGATGTCGATGGCGACGGTCGTCTACAACATCACCCAGGTCAGTTTCCGTCAGGGCCTCTGCCCGCCCGAGCTGCTCGGCCGGATGAACGCGACGATGCGCTTCCTGGTGTGGGGCACCATGCCGCTCGGCGGGCTGATCGGCGGTGTTCTCGGATCCGCGATCGGGGTGCGCCCGACCCTTCTCGTCGCGGCGGCGGGCATGTCGCTGGCCTTCTGTCCGGTCTTCGCCTCGCCGCTGCGGCGGATGCGCGAGCTCCCGTCGCATCCAGGCTCAGGCCTGGGCGCCGAGCTGACCTAGCCTGCGCTCGGCATGAGCAGGACCCGCATCAGCTGTCTCCCCACGTCGAGGTGTGGAGCGCGATGTGGTCGACGCAATTCGGCGCCGGCCTGGGGATCAGCGTCGTGTTCGCCGGGCACGGGTTCAGGATCAGCGGGCGCCGTGGTGCCTGGCTGAAGTTGAAGTCCGCGATGATGCTGCCGAGCTTGGCCGCGCTCTCGCGCACGTCGGGGCGACGGTCAGGCCGGCCATCGGTAGCGGGACTAAGCCGCGCGCCGCCCATGAAGTCGTCCTCGATGAACTTCAGGTAGGCGTCAGAGGACAGCCGCTGGTGATCGATGAAGCCGTGCCTGGCGTACGCGCTGATGACCAGCGCGGGAACCCGGATGCCGTAGCCCAGCTGGTCCACCCGCGGCGGCACGACGTGGTCGTACAAGCCGCCCCAGTCATCCCAGCTCAAGAAGATCGCGGTCGACTTCCAGTCGGGGCCTCGCATGATCGCGTTGATGACCCTGGTCACGTACGCCTGCCCGGTGCTGACCAGTGCGGGGGCGTGCTCACTGTCCCTGAAGTCCGGCGAGATCCACGACACCTTGGGCAGCGTGCCGCCGCCCGCCTGCCTGAAGAAGACGCTCAGCGGGCGTACGCTGCCCAGCTGGCCGTCCTCGTGCACGTCGGTAAAGCCGGGCAGCGGGTTCCAGTGGACTGACACCCCGCCGGGGTTGCTCCCGGAGACCGCGCCGTGGTCGAGGTAGAAGCTCCAGCTCACGTGATGGCGGTGCAGGAGCCAGGTCAGGTCCGTCCAGGCAAACGGCGTCGGGCGGGACGGGCTCCTCTCCCGGGGCTGCCCGCTGCTCGTGCAGCTCATCGGAGCGGACGTCCCGCACCTCGCCGACCAGCCGGAGACCTCGTACAGGTGGGCCGGCAGGCTCCACGAGCCGGGAGCCTCGAACATGTGATCCTGCAGCACGAAGTTCTTCGCGTACGCCCAGTAGTTCGGCATGTCGGAGCCGGCGTGATGGCCCATCACGTCCGGATGGCAAGTGCGGCCCGGCCGGCACAGCTTCTGCTCGGCCTCGGCGAGGAAGCCATTCATCTTCCCGCCGTTCACGTCAGCCCGGAACGGGAACTGCGAGTGCGGGTCATTCCCGTTGCTGTCGTGGTGGTCTGCCCACGGGCTGGCGCACCCTCCGTTACGCGGATCGGGCAGGCAGACACCTTTCGGGATGCCGTCCGCACCGGGGAAGGTGCCGAAGTAGGAATCGAAGGACCGGTTCTCCTGCATGATCACGACGACGTGCTTGATCTTGTGGATGCCGCCATGCGGAACGGATGACCGGGATTGCTCGCGGGCCTGGGCCGCGACGCTCACGGCCATCGTGGCCGCCAGGGCCAGGGCGAATGCGGCTGATGTACGGCGAGGCCTCATCAGTCCCTCCAGACCAGTGCAGTCAGGCAGTGATCCTACCGAGGCCGGCGGAGCGTGGGTGCCCGTTCGCTGCGGGCACCCACGCTTGACCGGCTCTGCTGAGCGGCGGTCCGGGCCGGGAGTTATGCGTCGCCGCGGCGCATCCGCGCGGCCGCGAGACCGAGCGAAGCAGCCGCGAACAGGCAGAGCACGCCGAAGCCGGTCCATGGCTGCAGCAGCGTCGGGTCCGGCTGGACCACGGTCACGGCCTGGCCAGCCGTGGCGGGCAGGTACCTGCCGACCTCGACCGCCCAGTGACCGGGCAGGAAGCCGGCCGCCAGCGGCATGCCGTACAGCATGCCGAACAGCGCCGCGATGCCGCCGGCCGCGTTGCGCACCAGACCGCCGAGGCCGAGGCCGACGAGCCCGATGACCGCCGGGTACAGCGCGCTCCCGATCACTGCCCGGACCACGCCGGGCTGGCTGAGCGCCACGGCCAGGTGGTCGCGGCTCAGGATCGACTGGCCGGCCAGGAAGGCCGCGAATGCGGCCGGCAGGCTGACCGCGGCGATGGCCGCGACCACCAGCGCCGCCTTGCCCCACAGCACCGGCAGCCGCCGCGGCACCGCGGCCATGGTCGTGCGGATCAGCCGGTTGCGTATTCGCTGGTGATGAGCAGCACGCCCAGGACTCCGACCGCGATCTGCGCGAGCTGCACCCCGGACAGGCTGACCGCGGCGCTCCATCGGGTTGCGTGCACGGAAGTCTCCTTGCTCACTGGCGGGCCATCGCGAGCCCGCTGTTAAACGCCGACAAGGCACAGGCTCCCCTGAGCGGGACAGCGCCGTCGGTAGGGCGATCAGCCGGCCGGTGGTGGGGTTTACCCCAGTCAGGCTCCGCGGAGCAGCCGGGCAGCCGCTTCCGGGCTGACGTCATTGACGAAAGCGCCCATGCCGGATTCCGATCCGGCCAGGTACTTCAGCTTGCCCGGCCCGCGCCGGATCGAGAACAGCTGCAGGTGCAGGTAGGCGAGGTCGCGGTCGATGCGCGCGGGCGCCTGGTGCCAGGCGGCGATGTAGGGCAGCGCGTCGTCGAAGACGGCCTCCATCCGGCGCAGCACGTCAAGGTAGAGCCACGACAGCTCGGTGCGCTCGGCGGCGCTGAGCGCGGGCAGGTCAGGAAGCTGGCGGTGCGGGTAGAGGTGGACTTCCAGCGGCCATCGGGCGGCGAACGGGACGAACGCCGTCCACAGGTCGCCGCGGACGACGACCCGGTCGCCGTCGCGCTGTTCCGCCGCGAGCACATCGGCGAACAGGTTGCGCCAGGTCCGCTCGCGGTGGGCGCGGGCGCTGTCGAGCATCTGGCGGGTCCGCGGGGTGAGGAACGGCAGAGCGTAGATCTGGCCGTGCGGATGCGACAGCGTCACGCCGATCTCAGCGCCGCGATTCTCGAAGCAGAAGACCTGC
>JADGPC010000238.1 GCA_017882645.1 Streptosporangiales bacterium
AGCGGCGGCAGGCCCTGCACGACAAGGCGGCCCGCACCCTGGTGGTCAGGAACCCGCCTCACAGGAACTGAAGCGAGTAGCCGGCCGCCGCCAGCGCCGCGACGATCGCCTCGCGGTGGTCGGGCCCGCGCGTCTCCAGCTGCAGCGTGACCTCCACCTCGTCGATCCGCAGCCCGACCGATACCCGCTCGTGCACGACGTCGAGCACACTGGCACCGAGCGCGCCGATCTCGGTCAGCAGCGCGGCCAGCGACCCCGGCAGATCGGGAATCCGGCACCGCACGGCGAGGTACCGCCCGGCCGCGGCGAGACCGTACCGCAGGACCCGGGACAGCAGCAGCGGATCGATGTTGCCGCCGGACAGCACGACGACGACCGGCGGCTCGACCGCGCCCGGATGCTCGAGCAGCGCCGCGACCCCGGCCGCCCCGGCTGGCTCGACCAGCTGCTTGCCCCGTTCCAGGCAGGTCAGCAGCGCCCTGGACAGGCCCTCTTCGGTGACTGTCAGCATCTGGCCGACGAGCTCTTGGATTATCTGAAACGTAATCGCACCCGGTACTGCCACTGCGATGCCGTCCGCCATCGTCGGAGCTGCCGTCACACCGACCGGACGGCCAGCGGCCAGCGAGCCGGGAAACGGCGCCACCGCCGCCGCCTGCACGCCGATCACCGCGGGCGCCGGCGCCGCCTCGCCCGCTGCGCTCCACGTGCCGGGCCGGCCGCGAACCGCGGTCGCGATGCCGGCGATCAGCCCGCCGCCGCCAACCGGGACGACCACGGTGCGGGCCTGCGCGCACTGCTCCATGATCTCCAGGCCGACTGTGCCCTGGCCGGCGATGATGTCGGCGTGCTCGAACGGGTGGATCAGCGTCGACCCGGCCTGCTCCGCGATCTCGGCCGCCCTGGCCAGCGCCTCGGTGAGGCTCGCACCGTGCAGCACCACCTCCGCGCCGTACGCGCGGGTGGCGCTGAGCTTAGGCAGCTGGACGTTCTCCGGCATGACGACCGTCGCCCTGATGCCGAGGATCGACGCGGCCAGCGCGACGCCCTGAGCATGGTTACCCGCGCTGGCGGCGATCACCCCGGCGGACTGTTCTGCCTCGGTCAGCCGGGAGATCCGCAGGTACGCGCCGCGGATCTTGAACGAGCCTGCCCGCTGCAGGTGCTCGCATTTCAGCCAGACGGGCCCGCCGACGAGGTCAGAGAGGACCCTGGAGGGCAGCATCGGCGTCTGGCGCACCACGCCGCGCAGCGCGTCCCGGGCCAGCCTGACGTCCTCGTAGCCGACCGGCGGCAACTTGGTCATACCGGCAGTCTGGCACCGGCCGGCGACCGGCCGCCGGCCGCTCCGCGTCCCAGCATCCCGCTCCGCTCCCCAGCTCCGCCGCCGACGGTTGAATCCAGCTGGATGAATGTGCCTTTCATCCTCGGCTTCCCAGCTGAATGGCACATTCATCCGGGGCTGTCGGCACCGCGCGCTGGTCGAATCGCGGGTGCCGGCGCTGGTCGCATCCGGGGCCAGCACGGCGTGCTGGTCAAACTACGCGAATCGGGCTCAGCCGGCGGGCCAGTAGCGACTGCCCGCGGAGATCAGGGCGGCGGCGCCGACCAGGCCCGCGCTCAGGCCGAGCGCAGCCGGGACGACCCGCACCTGCCGGGCGAACTCGAGCCTGGCGTGCACGGCCAGCGCCTCCTGAAGCGGCTCGAACAGGAGCGATCCGGCCTGCGACAGCCCGCCGCCGACCGCGACCACGTCCAGGTCGCACAGGCTGGTGGCGGACGCGATCGCGATGCCGAGCGCCCGGCCGGCCCGGCGCAGCGCCTCCCTGGCGACGGCATGTCCCTGGGCCGCGTCGGCGGCCAGGTCTTTCGCCGTCATCCCCGGCTGGTCAGGACGCCAGCCCTCGGTCTGCGCCCATGCCGCCAGGGCCGGACCCCTGGCGATCGCCTCCAGGCACCCCCGGCCGCCGCACATGCAGGGCGGCCCGTCGGGATAGACGACGACGTGGCCGATGTGACCGGCGTTGCCGGACGCACCCTTGATGAGCCGGTTGTTCAGGATCAGCCCGCCGCCGACTCCGGTCGAGACAACCATGCCGAGAACGTTGCGCCAGCCGCGGCCCGCGCCGCGCCAGTGCTCGCCGGCGGCCATGCAAATAGCGTCGTTGTGCACCCGAACCGTCAGCTGGCCGCCGAACCTGGCGGCCAGCCTGTCCTTCAGCGGGAACGCGCGCCAGCCAGGGATGTTCAGCGGCGAGACCACCCCGGACGGCCACTCCATCGGGCCGCCGCAGCCGCAGCCGATCCCGGACAGCTCGGCCGGGTCAGTTACCTTCGCGGTGTCGAGCACCTGCACCAGCAGGTCCTCCAGGGTCCGCCAGAGCGGCTCCGCGTCGAGGTCATGTGGCGTCGGAACCTGGTTCCAGGTGATCACCCGGCCGCCTGGCTCGACCACGCCCGCCGCGATCTTCGTCCCGCCGATGTCGATCGCCAGAACGGGCCCGCCGGATGATCCGCTTTCAACCATTTTGCGCCTCCCAAGATGCGGACCAGGCCACGCGCGACATAGTGTCGAATGGTGCAGCCACGAAGCCAGCCATCATCAGCCACCGCCACGTCAGCCGCCCCAGCAGTCAAGACCCTCAGCGAACTGCGCGCAAGCGGACATCAGTTCAGGAGTGTCAAGGACGAGGTCCGGCAGAACCTGCTCGCGCATCTTCGCGCCGGCGAGGATCCCTTTCCGGGCATTCTCGGCTTCGATGACACGGTGCGCCCGCACCTGGAACGAGCGCTGATCGCCGGTCACGATCTCATCCTGCTCGGCGAGCGCGGCCAGGGTAAGACCAGGCTCATCCGCACGCTGACTGGCCTGCTCGACGAGTGGTCACCGGTGGTCACCGGATGCGAGATCAACGATCACCCGTACGCTCCGGTCTGCGTCAGGTGCCAGCGCCTGGCGGCCGAGCTTGGCGAGGAACTTCCCGTCAGCTGGCACCGTCGCGACCAGCGGTACGGCGAGAAGCTGGCCACCCCGGACACCAGCGTGGGCGACCTGATCGGCGACATCGACCCGGTCAAGGTCGCCGAGGGCCGCACGCTCGGCGACCCTGAGACCATCCACTACGGCCTGGTGCCGCGCACGAACCGCGGCGTCTTCTGCCTGAACGAACTGCCCGACCTGGCCGAGCGGATTCAGGTCTCGCTGCTCAACGTGCTGGAGGAGCGCGACATCGCGGTCCGCGGCTACGCGCTGCGGCTGCCGCTCGACATCGTGCTCGTGGCCAGCGCGAACCCGGAGGACTACACCAACCGAGGCCGGATCATCACCCCGCTCAAGGACCGGTTCGGCGCCGAGATCCGCACCCATTACCCGCTGTCCCTCGATGACGAGCTCGCCGTGGTCCGCCAGGAGTCGGAGATCGCCTGGGGCGGCGAGAACACCGACGCCGTGCTGCCGAGGCACCTAGTCGAGGTGATCGCCAGGTTCACCAGGCTGGTGCGCACGTCGCCCGCGGTGGACGCGCGATCGGGCGTCTCGGCCCGGTTCGCGATCGCCGCCGCCGAGGCGGTAGTCGCCGCGGCAGTCAGGCGCGCCGCGATCACCGGCGAGGATCAGGCCGTCGCCAGGATCTGCGACCTGCCGACCATCGTCAGCACGCTGCGCGGCAAGGTCGAGTTCGAGGTCAGCGAGGAAGGCCGGGAGCAGGAGGTGCTTGAGCACCTGCTGCGACGCGCGACCGCCGACACCTTCCGGGCGCACCTGGGCAGCGCCGACCTGTCCGGCCTGGTGACCAGGTTCGCGGAGGGCGGCAGCGTTGAATCTTCTGATCTTCTGCCTGCCGCCGAGCTGCTCCGCAGAATCGGCGAGGTGCCAGGGCTCGCGAAGATCATGGAACGGCTGGACGGAGACGGTGGCGAGTCGTTCGGGCAGGCAGCGGCCGCCCTGGAGTTCGCGCTCGAGGGGCTCTACCTGATGCGCAGGCTGTCGAAGGATGCGGTGGACGGCGGCGCCATCTACCGTGCCTGAACGGGAGGGCAGCAGGTGACCGGCTACCGGTACGGCCTTTATCACGGCGGGCCCGACCCGCTTGAGCCGCCGTACGACGTGCGGGGTGCGGTGGACGCGCTCGGCGAGTCCGTGCTGAACGGCGACGACCCGGCGAGTGCGCTGCGCGACCTGCTCCGGCGCGGGATGACCGACCGCCGCGGCCTGGACGACCTGCTCAGGCAGGTACGGGAGCGCCAGCGGCAGCTGCGCAGGAGCGGCCGGCTCGACGGCATACTCGAGCAGGCCAGGGCGCTGCTCGATACGGCCATCGGGCAAGAGCGGGCGGAGCTGTTCCCCGATCCGAGCGATGACGCAAGGCTGCGCGAGTCCGAGCTCGATGCGCTGCCGAACGACACGGCCGGCGCGATCAGGGACCTGTCGGACTACCAGTGGCGCAGCCAGGCCGCCGCGCAGACCTTCGAGCAGCTTAAGGAGCTGCTCAGGCGCGAGGTGCTGGACAGCCAGTTCCGCGGCATCAAGGAGACGATGTCGGAGTCCGGCTCCGAGGAGATGCAGCGGGTCAAGGAGATGATGGCCGCGCTCACCGACATGATCGAGGCCGACGCCCGCGGCGATCACACCCAGCAGGACTTCGACTCCTTCATGCAGCAGTACGGGGAATTCTTCCCCGACTCGCCGCAGAACCTGGAGCAGCTGGTCGACGACCTGGTGCGCCGGATGGCGGCCGCGCAGCGACTGCTGAATTCGCTGACCGACGAGCAGCGGGACGAGCTGGCCGGGTTGATGGCCCAGGCGATGGAGGATGCCGGGCTGGCCCAGGAGATGGCCAGGCTCGCCGATGCGCTGCGGGCCCGCCGTCCCGACGTCGACTGGGACGGCCAGGGCAGCGAGCGGATGACCGGCCGCGATCCGCTGGGACTCGGCGCCGCCACGAGCGCGCTGGCTGAGCTGGCCGACCTGGCCGAGCTCGAGGACGCCCTGCGCCAGGACTACCCGGGCGCCAGGCTCGATGACATCGACGAGGAAGCGGTGCGCCGCGCACTCGGCCGCCAGGCCGTCGACGACATGGAGGCGCTCAGGCAGATCGAGCGCGAGCTCCAGCGGCAGGGATACCTGCAGAACAACGAGGGCAAGCTCGAGCTCACCCCGAAGGCCGTCCGGCGGCTCGGCGACACCGCCCTGCGCAAGGTGTTCGCCAAGCTGGCCGAGGGCGGGTACGGCGAGCACGACCAGCACGACGTCGGCCAGGCCGGAGAGCTCACTGGCTCCACCAGGCCCTGGCGGTTCGGTGACGAGCAGGCCATCGACACGGCGGCGACAGTACGCAATGCGCTGCTGCGGGGCGGCGTACCCGGCCGGGCGGCCGGCGGGTCCGAAGCCGGGCCGGGCGGCGGCGTTGCTGACGCCGGCGGCCGGACGGCGGTCAGGCTGTCGGTCAGCGACTTCGAGATCGGCGAGACCGAGCGGCGCGCGTCCGCGGCCGTCTGCCTGCTGGTCGACCTGTCGTACTCGATGGCGCTGCGCGGCACCTGGAGCGCGGCGAAGCAGACGGCACTGGCGCTGTACTCGCTGGTCAGGACCCGGTTCCCGCAGGACGCGCTGCAGGTCATCGGATTCTCGAACTACGCCAGGGAACTCAGGGAGTCTGACCTGGCCGGGCTGGGCTGGGACATGGTCCAGGGCACCAACCTTCATCACGCGCTCGTCCTCGCTGGGCGCTTCCTCGACCGGCGGCCCGAGCAAAACCCCATCGTGCTGGTTATCACCGACGGCGAGCCGACCGCGCACCTGCGCCGGGACGGCAGTTCCTGGTTCGACTGGCCGCCGTCGCCGGAAACCCTCGAGCTCACGATGGCCGAGGTGGACAAGATGACCAGGCGCCGCGCGACCCTGAACGTCTTCATGCTCGCCGACGACGAGCGGCTGAGTTCCTTCGTCGACGAGGTGGCCAGGCGCAACGGCGGCCGGGTGCTCAGGGCGCTGCCGGACAGCCTGGGCGAGTACGTCGTCAGCGACTTCCTGCGCTCGCGGACGGCCCGGCGGTAGTCCAAGAATTTTTCCGGCATTTGGGGCGCTCTACCGAATAAGGCCATTCGCGGCAGCGACTTGGTAGTACGTTGCGGCTGTTAGTCATCTCCCTGGCCTGGCGGGCGGCCCGCCGGCCCTTCGGGATCAATCGAACCTCTCAAGGAGGAATCACGTGAGTTCTCAAGCTATGTCTGGCGGCGCGGGCTCCAGGCGGCCGCTGATCATCGGCCTGGCCGTCGTCGGCGTCGTTTTCCTGATCCTGGCGGTGCTGTTCTTCGCAGGCGTCGGCCTCGGCCCGCTTGACTCGATCGGGCACTCGGGCAAGGTCAACCACGGCAGCCACGGTATTCGCGGCGCGGTCAGCGCGGTCATTGCTGTCGTTGCCCTTGGCGGCGCCTGGTTCATGAACAGGAAGTCGGCCAGCTGATCAGCTGAGGTAGCGCGGCCCCGCAGCGACCTCGCTGCCGGCACCCGCGCGGTTGGACCCGGAATGCCGGGACGGGCCGCTGTGCCTGGCCCGGCATCATCCGGACGTCAGCCTCCGATGCGGCGCGGAATCCGGATCAGCCGGCCCTAGACTCGCCCCATGTCTTTCTCCCAGCACCTGGTTCTGTGGCTGCACGTCGCCTTTGTGATCTTTGCCATCGGCCCGGTCACGGTCGCCATCATGTCGACGCCCCGGTACATCAGGCAGCGGGATATCAAGATCCTTCGCTATCTGTCCAGGATGACCTTTATCCTCGCGATCGGCTCGCTCGGCGTGCTGATCGCGGGCTTTGCCCTGGCGTCGATGATGAGCAAGGCAGGCAAGCCGTGGATCATCGTCTCAGGGACCCTGTTCCTGGTCGCGCTGGTGCTGCTCGTCCTGATCAACCGCGACCAGCGGCGCGCGATCAAGTCGCTCGAAACGGCCAGCGAGACGGCGGCCGCCGCGGCCGGCATTGCCGACGAGCCGGTGAGCGCGACCGCCGCCGACCAGGCACCCGCCGCCGGCCCGCCAGGGGGTGCCGAGACCGGCACCGGTCCGCAGCAGGTCGCCGCTGATCCCGCCGCGATGATCCCGGCTCATCTGGCCGGCGTGGAGCGCGGCCGGATCGCCATGCTAGGCGGCGTGGTCAGCCTGATCTGGCTGGTCATCCTGGTACTGATGGTCTGGAATAGCTGATCAGGACGGGTCGGTCCGCCGTCACCGGGTAGATCCCGCGTAAGTTGACAGTGCTGGGTAGCTGGCGGCACGCCAGGAACAGACTTCGTGCGGGGCAGGTGGTTATGACGGAAGCGAACCTGGCCGAGTTTGACGAGTTCTCGCCCTACCCGCCGATCGCCGACTACGGGTTCCTGTCCGACTGCGAGGTCACGGCCCTGATCGCCCCAAGCGGGTCGGTCGAGTGGATGTGCCTGCCCCGGCTGGACGGCCCGAGCGTCTTCGGGTCTCTGCTCGACCGCGACGCGGGCTGGTTCCGCTTCGGGCCGGCCGACATGTCCGTCCCGGCCGACCGCCGCTACCTGGCCGGGACGATGGTGCTCGAGACGGTCTGGGACTGCGGTGAGGGTTGGCTCGTCGTCCGGGACTGCCTGGTGATCGGCCCGTGGCGGCACGAGCACCCGGAGCGGGGCTCGCACCGGCGGCCGCCGACCGACTATGACGCCGAGCACACGCTGCTGCGGACCGTCAAGTGCACGAACGGCTCGGTCCAGCTGATGATGGACTGCGAGCCGGCGTTCGATTACGGGCGGCACCGCGAGCAGTGGAATCACACCGATCGCGGCTTCCACCAGGTGATGGTCGAGCCGGCGGGCATGAACCTGCCCCTCACCCTGACCTCCGACATCAGGATCGGCATCGAGGGACCGAGCGCGCAGGCCCGGACGCTGCTCAGGGAGGGCGATACCAGGTTCTGCGCGCTGTCCTGGGGGCACACGCCGCCGCCCGAGAACTTCCACGAGGCGCACGAGCGGTTGCTCTGGACCGCCCATCACTGGCGGCACTGGCTGGCCCGCGGCTGCCTGCCCGACCACCGCTGGCGCGGGCATCTCACCCGCAGCGCACTGACCCTCAAGGGCCTGGCGTATGCCCCCACCGGCGCCATCGCGGCCGCCGCGACCACCTCGCTGCCCGAGACGCCGCAGGGCGAGCGGAACTGGGACTACCGGTACAGCTGGATCCGGGATGCCACGTTCGCGCTCTGGGGCCTGTTCACCCTCGGTTACGAGTGGGAGGCGAACGACTACTTCGCCTTCATCACCGACATCGTCGAGCGCGACCGCGAAGATCTCCAGATCGTCTACCGGATCGACGGATCGAAGGATCTCGACGAGCACGAGCTTGACCACCTGCACGGATACCAGGGGGCAAAGCCTGTCCGCGTCGGCAATGGCGCCTACTCGCAGCGCCAGAACGATGTCTGGGGCGCCGTTCTCGACTCGCTGTACCTGCACACCAAGTCACGGGACTGGCTCGACGACCGGGTCTGGAAGATGGCGCGCCAGCAAGTCGAGAGCGCGCTCGCGCACTGGCGCGAGCCCGATCACGGGCTGTGGGAAGTCCGCGGTGCGCCGAAGCACTTCACCTCATCGAAGCTGATGTGCTGGGTGGCGGCGGACCGCGGCGCGCGGCTGGCCAGGATCAGGGACGACCCGGACGCGGCGATGGCGTGGCAGCAGGCCGCCGACGAGATTCACGCCGATATCTGCGCCAACGCGCTCGACGAGCGCGGCGTGTTCTGCCAGCACTACGAGACCACCGCGCTCGATGCCTCGCTGCTGCTGATGCCGCTGGTCAGGTTCCTGCCCGCGGACGACAAGCGGGTTCGCGACACCGTGCTCGCCATCGCCGACGAGCTATCGGTCGACGGACTCCTGCGCCGGTATCAGGTCGATGAAACCGACGACGGCCTTGGCGGGACCGAGGGCACGTTCACGATCTGCTCGTTCTGGCTGGTCTCCGCGCTGGCCGAGATCGGGGAGCACCAGCGGGCCCGCGACCTGTGCGAGAAGGTGCTGTCCTACGCCAGTCCGCTGCTCCTCTACGGCGAGCAGATCGACCCGCGCTCCGGCCGCCACCTCGGTAACTTCCCGCAGGCGTTCACCCACCTGGCGCTGATCAACGCGGTCATGCACGTGGTCAGGCACGAGCAGCAGGCCGCCCGCGGCGCCCTCGGCTCCGACGCCACCATCGCCCCGCGCCAGTAGCGGCGCCCAGGCGGCCCGGCTGGTCCGCCGCCGTCGCGTGCTTGATCGGCGCAAAGCCGGGAAGCTATGCAGGCCGAGTGAGCAGCCCGATGGCCGGGCCGCCCGTGATTTCCGCCCGGGGGCGAAATCAGTGCTGACCTTCATCTACTGCCCGGACTGCGACGTTCCGGCCGAAGTTACTGACCGCTTCGCGCTGGCGAGCACGAGCGGCCCGGCTGATCACATTGTCGTGCGCTGCGCCGCCGGTCACTGGTTCAGGATGGCGTCGGACCTGCTGCCCGAGTCGACCCGCCAGCACCTGCTGATGCAGGACCTTGAGCCGCACATAGCCCACGTGGCCTTCGGCCCCACCGGCTAACGCTGCACCATCCGCCAGCCACCCGGCGAGTCCGCTCCCAGCGCCCAAATGACGCAATTTGCCGATGAGCTGGCCGAGCGGGCTGACTCCTCACGAGTTTACGTCATGATCACGACCGATTAGTACCTTTTGCGGCCACCAAACTCGTGAAAAGACGGCTGCGGGACCGGCCGACGCCGGGACCGGCCGACGCCGGGACCTGGTCTGCCTGGGCCGGGAAATGCGTCGGCGCCTTAGCCGAGGGCGGCGCGGAGGTCCTCGATCAGGTCGTCGATGTTCTCGATCCCGACCGACAGCCTGACCAGGTCGGACGGAACCTCAAGCGGGGAACCGGCCACCGAGGCGTGCGTCATCCTGGCCGGGTGCTCGATCAGCGACTCGACGCCCCCCAGCGACTCGCCGAGCGTGAACAGCCTCGTCCGCCCGCACATCTCGACCGCCGCTGCCTCTCCCCCGGCGTGCCGGAACGACACCATGCCGCCGAAGCCACGCATCTGCTTCGCCGCCACCTCGTGGCCGGGATGGTCGGCCAGCCCCGGATAGTAGACCTGCGCGACCCGGGGGTGGTTCGCCAGCATGGCCGCCACCTGCGCGCCGTTGTCGCAGTGCCGGTCCATCCGGACGGCCAGGGTCTTGACTCCGCGCAGGGTCAGCCAGGCGTCGAACGGGCCGCCGGCCGAGCCGACGGCGTTCTGCAGGAAGGCCAGCCTTTCGGCCAGGTCAGCGTCGGATACGGCGAGCGCGCCGCCGACCACGTCGGAGTGGCCGCCCAGGTACTTGGTGGTCGAGTGGATCACCGTATCGGCCCCGAGGGCGAGTGGCTGCTGCAGGTAGGGCGAGGCGAACGTGTTGTCCACCGCGAGCAGAGCACCGGCCGAGTGCGCGACCTCCGCGAGCGCGCCGATGTCGGCGATCGACAGCAGCGGGTTGGTCGGCGTCTCGACCCAGATCAGCCTGGCGCCGTGGGCGGCCATCGCGGCCCTGACCGCTTCGGTGTCGGAGACGGGCACCGGATGATAGGTGACTCCCCAGTGCGCCATCACCTTGTCGAACAGGCGGAACGTGCCACCGTACGCGTCGTGCGGGATCAGCACGTGGTCTCCTGGCTGGCAGACCGCGCGGACCAGGCAGTCCTCGGCGGCCATCCCCGACGCGAACGCCAGCGCCCGGACGCCGCCTTCGAGCGCGGCCAGGCACTCCTCCAGCGCCCCCCTGGTCGGATTAGCGGTCCGGGAGTACTCGTAGCCCTCCACCCAGCGGCCAGGCCCCGTGCCGGCGCCGGCCATCGAGCCGCCGCGCAGCCCCCCGACACCGTCCTGCTTGTACGTGGAGACCTGATAGATCGGCGGGACGACAGCACCGGTCAGCGGGTCTGGTTCCTGCCCGGCATGGATTGCCAGGGTCTCGAATCCGTCGCCGCGGTCGATCTGAGCCATCTGCGCGATCCCCTCCTGATGTGTCCGGCCCGCGCCGGACCGGCCAGCCCCGGACCAGCCGGCACCTCAGCCGGCCAGGTACATGAGCACATCCTGCCTGGTGATCATTCCAGCCGGCTTCCCGTCGACCAGAACCACCGCCGCGCCTGCCTTCTCCAGGGCGGCGATCGCGGCGCTGATGGCCTCGCCTGACCCGATCATCGGCAGCGGCGCCGACATGTGGGCGGAGATAGGCTCGCCAGGCGCGGCCCGCCCGGTTACCAGCGCGTCGAGCAGTTCCCGCTCAGTGATAGAGCCGATCACCTCGGCCGCCATCACCGGAGGCTCCTCTTTCAGCACGGGAAGCTGCGAGACGTCGTACTCGCGCAGCGTCTCGATCACCGCCCGTACCGTCTCGTCCGGATGCGCGTGCACGAAGAGGGGCAACTGGCCGCGCTTGCGATCGAGCACGTCGGCGATCCTGGACTCGGCGGTCTCCGAGGTGAGGAAGCCGTAGTCGGCCATCCAGTCGTCGTTGAACACCTTGGAGAGGTAGCCGCGGCCGCCGTCGGGCAGCAGCACCACGATGACGTCATCGGGCCCGGCGTGCTCAGCCACCTTCAGCGCCGCGACCACGGCCATCCCGCACGACCCGCCGACGAGCAGTGCCTCCTCGGCGGCCAGCCGCCTCGTCATCTGGAACGAGTCAGCGTCGCTCACCGCGATGATCTGGTCGCAGATGCCCTTGTCGTAGGTATCGGGCCAGAAGTCCTCGCCGACGCCCTCGACCAGGTAGGGGCGCCCGGTGCCGCCCGAGTAGACGGATCCCTCGGGGTCGGCGCCGATGACCCTGACCCGGCCGCCCGAGACTTCCTTGAGGTATTTGCCGGTGCCGGAGATCGTGCCGCCGGTGCCGATGCCCGCCACGAAGTGGGTGACCTTTCCTTCGGTTTGCTCCCAGATCTCCGGGCCGGTGGTCAGGTAGTGCGACTCGGGATTGGCCGGGTTCGCGTACTGGTTCGGCTTCCAGCCGCCCGCGATCTCCCTGGCCAGCCGGTCGGAGACGCTGTAGTAGGAGTCCGGCGAGTCCGGCGAGACCGTGGTCGGGCAGACCACCACGTCGGCGCCGTAGGCGCGGAGCACGCTGATCTTGTCCGGTGCCACCTTGTCAGGGCAGACGAAGACGCATTTGTAGCCCTTCTCGGCCGCCACGATGGCCAGGCCGACACCAGTGTTTCCCGAGGTCGGCTCGACGATCGTGCCGCCGGGGCGGAGCGCGCCCGAGGCCTCGGCCGCTTCCACCATCCGCAGGGCGATCCGGTCCTTGACCGACCCGCCCGGGCTCATGTACTCCACCTTGGCCAGCACCATCGGCGCGTCGCCAGGGCCGGACTGGTACTCGGACCCGTGCCCGCGGCTGTGCCCGCTGCCCAGATGGCGGGTCACCTTGCGCAGCCTGACCAGCGGCGTGTTCCCGATCAGATCGATCAGCGACTCGTGCACCTGCATGGCTGAACCACCTTGTTCTCCGGGCGTGCTGCGCCGATTCTCCGGCATGGCGCCTGCTGCCTGAGGCTGTCGCTGCATCGTGACGGGCGCCGCGTCATGACAGGCCAGTTCTTACCCTAGCCGCGCGGCCGAACCATCGTGCTGGCCGGGCGACGTCACTGCGCGCGCAGGCGGTAACGGCGCGCCGCGGCCGCAATGGGGCCACAGGGGACGAAGATCAAAAGAGCGCTACGGTTCGCAATCGCGTTGTTACACTCTGTCGCTGAGCATCACTGAGGTATCTGAGCCGAGGGGGGACCTCGTGACATTGCTGCTGGCCGATCAGGACCGGCTCGTGAGCCGTCCGCCGATCGAACATTTCTCGCCCTGCGCGCCCTCTCTGGGCTCCTTTCGCGCGGCCGTCAGCGACCTGGTCACCGAGATCGGCCACTGCACCTCGTCGGACGCCAAGTGCGCGGAGCACATCCTGGGCAAGCGCCTGGAGGAGGACGACCTCGCCACGGTGCTGGAGGCCACGCCGGACGGCTGGGACGCCACGGTTGCCAAGCTGCTCTTCGAGGTGCGGAACTACGAGCCGAGCCCGCGCAACGCGACGGGCAGCCTCGCCGCGCTGGTCAGGATCTCGCTGCTGGCGCAGATCGATGCCATGTGGTGGGGCCGCACGCCCAGCTTCGGGAAGGACTCCGACGTCCGCGACGCCGTCGAGCTGGTCGACCTCGACGAGCTCGACGAGGACGGCCAGCTGAGCTTCCGGTACCGGCACCAGGCCATCACGCTGGTGGCCAGGGCTGCGCGCTCGGCCGAGCGGCGGGCGCTGCCCGGGCGCTCACCGCGGACGG
>JADGPC010000239.1 GCA_017882645.1 Streptosporangiales bacterium
GAGCCGCTCGCGCCGCAGTCGCACGAGCCGTTCGCGTGCACGTTCCTGAGCCGGATGCCGCCGATGCCCGGCCTGGCCGACAGCACGATGCTGGTCGCCAGGAGACGGCTGCTCAACGACGGCATGCACGAGGAGATCACGCTCCGCAACATGAGCACCGAGCCGCTCCCGGTCAGCCTGCGGATCGGCATCGGCGGCGACTTCGCGGACGTGTTCGAGGTCAAGGAGGGCCGGGTGCACAGCGACTCGGCCGTCGAGGGGATGACCGTCGAGGTCGACGACGACTCGATCAAGCTCAGCCGGCAGGTCGGGTCGGCCCTGCGCGGAGCGCGGATCACCGGCGCCCAGCACCCCGACGCTGAGCTCGAGGTCTCGGCCAGCCAGCTGACCTGGCACGCGGTCGTGCCCGCGCATGGCTCGTGGAGCACGTCGCTGCAGATCACGCCGTCGCTGAACGGCCGGGACCTGGTCGAGTTCCGGGCCGCGCACGCACATCCGAACGGCGACCGGCCCGGCCTGGCCGGGCCCGAGCAGCGGCTGGCCGACTGGCGGCGGCAGAGTCCGCTGGTCAGGGCATCCGACGTCCGGCTGGCCTCGGTCTTCGCGGCCAGCACGGAGGACCTCGGGTCGCTGCGGATCTTCGATCCCGAGCACTCGGACCGCGCGGTCATCGCGGCGGGAGCGCCGTGGTTCATGACCATCTTCGGCCGCGACTCGCTGCTCACCTCGTGGATGGTCCTGCCGCTCGACCCGTCGCTGGCCCTCGGCACGATGCGGACGCTGGCCAGCCTGCAGGGCTCGAAGGTCAGCCCGGCGACCGAGGAGGAGCCGGGCAAGATCCTGCACGAGATGCGGTTCGGGATGCAGGCGTCGCTCTGGCTGGGCGGCAGCAGCGTCTACTACGGCACCGTCGACGCCACGCCCCTGTTCGTGATGCTCCTCGGCGAGCTGCGCCGGTGGGGCCTGGAACGCCGGGTCGTGGATGAGCTGCTCCCCCATGCCGACCGCGCGCTCGACTGGATCGTCAACTACGGCGACAAGGACGGCGACGGGTTCGTCGAGTACGGTCGGTCCACCGAGCTCGGCCTGGCCAACCAGGGCTGGAAGGACTCCTTTGACGGCATCAACTTCGCGAACGGCGCGATGGCCAAGCCGCCGATCGCCCTGGCCGAGGTCCAGGGCTACGTCTACGCCGCCTACCTGGCCAAGTCCCACTTCTGCATCGAGCGCGAGGACGCCGACGGCGCCGACTACTGGGCGCACAAGGCCCAGGTGCTGAAGGACGACTTCAACCGGGCGTTCTGGATCGGTGACAAGGGGTACTTCGCCGTCGGCCTCGACGGCGAGAAGCGGCAGATCGACTCGCTGACCTCCAACATGGGCCACTGCCTGTGGACCGGCATCGTCGACGCGGGCAAGGCGGCCGCCGTGGCCCGGCACATGACCAGCGAGGACATGTTCTCGGGCTTCGGGATCAGGACGCTGGCCGCGTCTAGCAGCGCCTACAACCCGATGAGCTACCACAACGGGTCGATCTGGCCGCACGACAACGCGATCTGCGCCGCCGGCCTGATGCGGTACGGCTTCGTCAAGGAAGCCCAGCAGGTCTTCGGCGGCATCCTGGAGGCCGCCGAGCGGTTCGGCGGGCGGCTGCCCGAGCTGTTCTGCGGTTTCGACCGCAGCGAATTCGCCGAGCCGGTCAGCTACCCGACGTCGTGCTCGCCCCAGGCGTGGGCGTCGGCCGCCCCGTTCCAGCTGCTGCGGACGCTGCTGCGGTTCGATCCGTCGGTGCCGGCCGGCAAGCTGTGGTGCGACCCCGCCATCCCGGCCAGGTTCCTGCCGCTGCAGATCGACTCGCTGCACGTGGCCGGCGCCCGGGTATCGGTCGATGTCCGCGAGGACGGCTGGTCGCTCGACGGCCTGGGCCAGATCCTGACCCTGGTCAGGTCAGGCCGCGATCCGGAGACCGCGATCGGCAGCTAGCCGGCTACTGGCTACTGGCTACTGGCTACTGGCTACTGGCAGAGCCTGGCGTGCCAGGCCAGCGCGGAGGTGTCGGTCAGCGAGGCGACCTGGTCGACGACGACCCGGAGCCGGCCGGCGTCGGAGCCCGCCGACTCGTGCTCGGGCCGGAAGAACGGATCCAGCACGTCGGGCGCGCCCGCCGCCAGTGCCGCCGCCAGCTCGGTCAGCACCGCGCGCTCCCTGGCCTGCGCCGTGACCGCGCCGGCCCGGCCCATCACGTAGAACGCGGTCACTCCCTTCAGCAGGGCGCATTCCATCCGCTGCTGCCGGGGAACTTCCAGATCATGGGCATAACGGGCCAGCGGTGTGCTCCCGGCGGGCCGGGTGGCGAGTAGCGCCGCGTCACAGAAACGGCCGATCAGCTCGCTGGTCAGGTTCTTCACCGCGGCCACGGTCTGCGGCCCGCCGTCGAAGCGCCGCGGCCAGCAGCTCAGCTCGAGCAGCTGGCCAAAGATCTCGCACAGCTCGTCGGCGCTGACCGCCCCCGGCGGGCAGTACTCGGCCTGGGTAAGAATGGCGACCTGGCGGCGCGCATCGGGGTCGTGCAGCTGGCCGAGCTTGATCAGCCCGCTGTGCAGGCCGTCTTCCAGGTCGTGGACGGAGTACGCGACGTCGTCCGCCCAGTCCATGACCTGCGCCTCCAGGCAGGGACGGCCGCCCGGCGCGCCTTGTCTGATCCAGGCGAAGACCTCGGCGTCGTCGTCGTAGCAGCCGTACTTCCCGCTGCCCGCCTCCGGCTGGGACGGCAGCCACGGGTACTTCAGGGTGGCATCCAGGGTGGCCCTGGTCAGGTTCAGGCCAGCGCCGGGCACCTTGGCCTCGATCCTGGTCAGCAGCCGCAGGCTCTGGGCATTTCCCTCGAAGCCGCCGCAGGCCGCGGCGACCTGGGCCAGCGCGGACTCTCCGTTGTGGCCGAACGGCGGGTGCCCGAGGTCATGCGCCAGGCACGCCGCGTCGACCAGGTCAGGATCGCAGCCAAGCGCGGCTCCGAGCTCCCGGCCGATCTGCGCGCACTCCAGCGAGTGCGTCAGCCTGGTGCGCGGGAAGTCCGCCTGGCCGACCGCCACCACCTGCGTCTTCGCGGCGAGCCTGCGCAGCGCCGAACTGTGCAGCACCCGGGCGCGGTCCCGCTGGAACGGAGTCCGCTCCTGACTGTGCGCGCGCTTAGCCGGCTCGGGCGCAAACCTGGCCGTCGCGTGCCCGTCGTACCCGGCGAGCCAGCTGCCGATCCCTACGGTCACCGGCTGTCGCTGCCTCCTGAACCCTCGAGCGCGACCGCGCGGCCGGCCTCGAGCCGGGCAACCGGGACGCGGAACGGGGAGCAGGACACGTAGTCCAGCCCGGCCTCGTGGAAGAAGCGCACCGACTCGGGATCGCCGCCGTGCTCGCCGCAGCCCCCGATCTTCAGGTCAGGCCGCGTCTCCCGGCCCTCCTTGACAGCCAGCTTGACGAGCCTGCCGATGCCCTCGGCGTCCAGGGTCTCGAACGGCGAGACCCCGAAGATGCCCATCTCGATGTAGCGGCCGAAGAACGCGCCCTCCACGTCGTCCCGGGAGAAGCCCCAGCCCATCTGGGTCAGGTCGTTGGTGCCGAACGAGAAGAACTCGGCCGCCTGAGCGATCTGCCCGGCGGTCAGCGCGGCCCTGGGCACCTCGATCATCGTCCCGATCAGGGTGTGGCCGCTGACCCCGGTCTCGGCGGCGACGTCGCGCAGCACCCGCTCCGCCTCGTCGCGGGCCGCCTCGAGCTCCTGCACGGCTCCGACCAGCGGGATCATGATCTCCGCGTGCGGATTCCCGCCCGCCTTGATCCGGTCGGCCGCCGCGTGCGCGATCGCGCGGACCTGCATGGCGTACAGGCCGGGGATGACCAGGCCGAGCCGGACGCCGCGCAGGCCGAGCATCGGGTTCTGCTCGTGCAGCCTGCGGACCTCCTCGAGCAGCTTGCGGTCCTTGGCGGTCGCCTGGTCGCCGGCCAGCGCCACCTTGACCGACAGCTCGGTCAGGTCGGGCAGGAACTCGTGCAGCGGCGGGTCGAGCAGCCTGATCGTGACCGGCAGGCCGTCCATCGCCTCGAGGATCTCGACGAAATCGCCGCGCTGGAGCGGCTCCAGCTGGGCCAGCGCCGCCTGCCTGGCCTCGTTGTCTTCCGCGAGGATCAGATCCTCGACTAGCTGCCGGCGCTCGCCGAGGAACATGTGCTCGGTGCGGGTCAGGCCGATGCCCTGCGCGCCGAACCGGACCGCGCGGGCGGAGTCCTCGCCGGTGTCGGAGTTGGCGCGGACGCCGAGCCTGCGCCGGGAGTCGGCGTGGGTCATGATCCGGTGCACCGCGGTGACCAGCTCGTCGGTGCCGGGTTCGAGGCTGCCCTCGAAGTACTCGACCACGGGTGAGGCGACAACGGGCACCTCGCCCAGGTACACCGCGCCCGACGTGCCGTCGATCGAGATCACGTCGCCTTCGCGGACAACCACCTGGCCGCTGCCGCTGCCCTGCGAGGTGAACTGCCGCGCGTTCACGTCGACCTCCAGGGAGTCGGCGCCGCACACGCACGTTTTGCCCATCCCGCGGGCCACTACGGCGGCGTGGCTAGTCTTGCCGCCGCGGCTGGTCAGAATGCCGCGGGCAGCGATCATGCCGTGCAGGTCGTCGGGGTTAGTCTCGCGCCGGACCAGGATCACGTCCTCGCCGCGGTCGGCCCATTCGACCGCCGTCGCCGAGTCGAAGACGGCCTTGCCGACGGCCGCGCCTGGAGACGCGCTGATCGCCTTGGCAATCAGGGTGGCGTTCTCGCTGTCGCCGAACCTGGGGAACATGAGCTGGGCGAGCTGCGCGCCGGAGACCCGGCGCAGCGCCTCGTCCATGTCGATCAGGTCCTGGTCGACCAGCTGGATCGCGATCCTGAACGCGGCGCCGGCCGTCCGCTTGCCGACCCTGGTCTGGAGCATCCACAGCTTGCCGCGCTCGATCGTGAACTCGATGTCGCACAGGTCCTTGTAGTGCTTCTCCAGCGTCTGCATGATCTGCATCAGCTCGGCGTAAGACTTCGGGTCGATCTGCTCGAGATCCTGCAGCGGGACAGTGTTGCGGATCCCGGCGACGACATCCTCACCCTGGGCGTTCTGCAGGTAGTCGCCGTAGACGCCCTGCTGGCCGCTGCCCGGGTCGCGGGTGAAGGCCACGCCGGTGCCCGAGTCCGGGCCGAGGTTGCCGAAGACCATGGCCACGATGTTGACGGCCGTGCCGAGGTCGGAAGGGATCCGCTCCTGGCGCCGGTACAAGATGGCGCGGTCGGCGTTCCAGGAATCGAAGACGGCGTTGACCGCCATGTCCATCTGCTCACGCGGATCCTGCGGGAAGTCCCGGCCGGTCTGCGCCTTGACGATCTGCTTGTAGGTGTCGACCAGCGACTTCATGTCCGCGCCGTCCAGGTCGAGGTCGTTATTGGTGCCCTTGGCCTGCTTCGCCGCGTCCAGCGCCTGCTCGAACTCGTGACCCTCGATGCCGAGCACGGTCCTGCCGAACATCTGGATCAGCCGCCGGTAGGAGTCCCAGGCGAACCGCTCGTTGCTGGCCTGCTTGGCCAGGCCCTGAACCGACGCGTCGGACAGGCCGATGTTCAGCACTGTCTCCATCATGCCCGGCATGGAGAACTTGGCCCCCGACCTGACGCTGACGAGCAGCGGGTCGTCGTGGTCGCCGAGCGTCTTGCCTCTCGCCTGCTCGAGCCCGGTCAGGTGCTCGGTCACCTCGGCGGCCAGGCTCTCGGGCACGGCGCCCTGGGTCAGGTAATGCCGGCACGCATCGGTGCTGATAATGAAGCCGGGCGGGACGGGCAGGCCAAGGTTGGTCATCTCGGCCAGGTTCGCACCCTTGCCGCCGAGCAGGTCCTTCATGTCCTTGTTGCCCTCGATGAAGTCATAGACAAGCTTCGGCACTGCACGCTCTCCTTGCGGGTGCCGCGGGCCCGGCAGGCCCGGTTAGCCCAGGGGAAAGATCCCCGGAACGCCCCGGCATGCTGGACAGCCAGCGGCTCAGTAATCGCGGCCTTCTCGGCCCTCGTGCACGACTCTACCGAGCCCGGCGGGCAACGCGGCAGCCGCACGCGGCGTTCTGGCTCTCGATCCCGCACCAATCTGGCCGTCATGCTCCGGCAATGCTTCCGTCGGGCAATTCAGCGCGCGTCAATCCGGCAGCGGAGGTGCCGGGCGCCGCCGGAGCAGATTCATCCGCCCGGCGGAGCAGCGGATCGCCGCCTGGCGCGTCTCTGTCACATGGAACTTGACCTCCGGCGAGAGGAGGCCCGTGCCGACCTGGGGACGTGGTGCAGGAGGCGTTCCGCGGGCTGTACCGGCGCCGGGATCAGCTGGCCGACCGCGGCAAAGCGCTGCCGTACGTGCGTTCGGCGGTGCTGAGCGGGGCCCGTACCGTGCTTACGCCGGCAGAGCACCCCCTGGTCCCGCACCGCGATCGAAGGCGCCTGGTAGAAATTCCGGCTGCGCAGGCAACAAATGGCGCCGAGAATCGTCTTAATAACATGGACTTTGAGTCCCGCGCGGGGCCCGCGGCAGTCGTCACCATGGCTCCCGCCCCGCGACGGCCGGCCGGCGAGGCCGCGCCGGGCCTGCCCGTGTGGCCCGAGCCTGATGATCCTTCGCTCGCCGTCACCGCGCTGTACCACGAGCACGCGCTGAGCCTGATCCGCGTCGCGCACATCATGCTCGGCAACCGGGCGGCCGCCGAGGACGTGGTCCATGACGCCTTCTGCGGCCTGTACCGGCGATGGGCGCACCTGGCGGACAAGGGCAAGGCCATCGGCTATGTCCGGTCGTCCGTACTCAACGGCTGCCGGACGGCGCTGCGCCGCAGCCGCCTGCAGGACCGGATCATGACGTACCAGCCAGCGGCCGTATCAGCGGAAGCCGCAGTCCTGTCGAGCGAGGAGCGCCGCGAGGTGGTCCGGGCGCTGCGGCGGCTGCCCGAGCGGCAGCGGGAAGTGCTGGTGCTCAGGTACTACCTCGACCTCACCGACGAGCAGATAGCCAGCGACCTGGGAATTGCCCCGAGCACGATCCGGTCGACGAGGCACCGGGCCCTGGCATCGCTCGAGCGCCTGCTCATGGAGGTGTCATGAGCATGATCGAGAGACAGCTGCGCGACGCCCTGCGCGAGGTAGCCGACGACATTCCCGCCACTGCGGTACCGCCGCTGCAGCTCCCCGGCGGCCGGCCGCGGCACGGCGATGCGGGCCGTCGCGGCCACCGCCTCATCCTGTCCGCCCGGTGGCTTGCTCCGGTCGCGGCAGCGGCGGCGGTCCTCGCGATCGCGGCCGGAGTGACGGCCGTTGCCGGCCTGACTCATGGTGCCGCCGGCCCGCAGCAGCCCGCCGCTGCCGTGCGCGCCGTCCCGCCGTACTACATCGCGCTGACCGGTACCAGGTCGCCGGGCCAGGATCACCGCCATCTCGGGATCTTCGCGACCGCGACCGGCGCGCTCATCGCCTCGACGGCTGTGCCGGGGCCCTATACCACCTTCG
Organism: Streptosporangiales bacterium; assembly: GCA_017882645.1. Classification (GTDB taxonomy): domain Bacteria; phylum Actinomycetota; class Actinomycetes; order Streptosporangiales; family Streptosporangiaceae; genus Chersky-822. Next base: position 7,561 of record JADGPC010000239.1, read on the forward strand.
CCGGCGTGTCCGCCGCGGTCGAGGACCGGACGTTCGCGGTGGCCGCCGAGGCGTTTCAGGGCCGCAGGCTGTCCGCGGTGAAGTTCTTCCTGGTCCGGTTCAACCCCGTGAGCCGTGCGATTCGCCTGGTAGCGCTGGCGATGCCACGGATGCCCGCGGCGGCGGCACTCGATGGCATGGCGCTGTCCCCGCACGCGAGCAAGCTGGCGGCGGCGTTCGAGCTGAGCGGGGCCGCCGCCCGGCTGACCGAGGAGGTCCGCGTGCTGGACCTCAGCACCGGGTCGACCCGCACCTGGACAA